>JACRCT010001124.1 GCA_016218885.1 Deltaproteobacteria bacterium
GACTCGTTGAGCTTGCTTGCCCGCTGCTGACGATCCTCCGGGCTATGGTCGTACTCGGCGAAATTCGCCTCGACCGGGAAGCCGAAACGGACACTCACCGGCTGCTCGGCGAAGTTCTTCATGAGATAGCGCACCTCGACCGCCGCCTCCGTTCGCCGCAGCACGATGTCGAGCTTCTCTTCCACGATGCGCACCTGGTCGACGCCAGTCGCTTGGAACGGCGCGAGACTTCCGGTGAAGCGAACGCCGAACGAGTAACCGCCGCCGTTTGCGAAGGCGGCGGTATTCAAGGCGAAGGCCGCCATTCCCGCCAGGACAAGAGAGGTTCGATTCATGCGACTGCTCCGTGCGAGAAGGGGCCGCATTCCGACCGGCATCTTCGGAGCCAGAGCATACCCACAATTGGGTCGGGCCCCATGGATGGAAGGCAACCACCGAGGAGAGGCTGGCCTCTCCGGGCGCTCACGAACGAGAGGCCCTGCGCGATCGCAAGAGCGAGAAACTGCTCCTCGAGGTCAGAGGGCGGGCCTGCTCACCGGGAGCGTGAACGCGAAGCGGTTCCCTTCTGCGCCGTCCTCGACCCAGATCTGCCCGCCATGGGCCTTGAGCACCAGGCGGCAGAACGTGAGCCCCAGCCCGTGGCCGGGCAGCGCGTCCGCGGTCTCGACGCGCCCAAACTTCTCGAAGATGAGCTCGCGATGCTCGGGCGAGATGCGGCTCGCCTCGTCCTCCACCGCCAGGCGCACGGCACCCGACCGCTCGTCGAACGCCGCGGACAGCACGACGCGCTTGCCGCGAGGGGTGTAGCGCACCGCGTTGGTCACGAGGTTGCCAAGCACGCGCTGCAGCAGCGCAGGATCGGCCTCGCACGAGAGCCCGGGGGTCTCAAGCGCCACCTCGAGCCGCAGACCCTTCAGCCTGGCCAGGGACTCGAACTGCGCAGCGCAGGAGCGCAGCGACTCCTCGACCAGCAGCGGCCGGCGCTGGAGCTTCAGCCCCTGCTCCTCCATTCGATAGACGTCGAGCAGGGTGTTGACGAGGTTGAAGAGGCGCCGGGAGCAGGCTGCGGCGTCGTTGAGGAAACCCTGAGTCCTGGGTTCGAGCTTCCCGCTCGCGAGGCGTTGGAGCAGCTCGAGGTTCGCCTCCAACGCCGAGAGCGGGTTCTTGAAGTCGTGGACCAGGAAGGCGGCAAGCTTGCGCTGCATCTCGCCGATCCGCTCGACCTCGTGATAGCGCCGCGCCAGCTCGTCGAAGGAGCGCTTGTTGGAGATCAACCCGTGTACCCGCAGCACCAGCTCCTCGATGCCGAAAGGCTTGGTCACGTAGTCGTCTGCGCCCATCCCCAGCCCTTGCAGCCGCGCGTCGCGGGTGTCCAGCGCGGTCAGGAGGAGAATCGGCAGCATGCGCGCTTCGCGGCGGGCAGCCTCCTTGAGTCGGCCGCACACCTCGAAGCCATCGTGCACCGGCATCATCACGTCCAGGACCACCAGGTCCAATGGCTGGCGCGCCGCCACCTCCAGCGCCTCGCCTCCGTCACGGGCGATCAGCACCGCGAAGCCTGCCCGAACGAGGATGTCGGAGAGCATCGAGCGCATCACTGCGTCGTCCTCGGCGACGAGGACCAGGCCCTTGCCCCACCTCGAGTCGGAATCCGCCTTCGTCGGTAGATCAGCGCTCATGTCGCGACATTGTATCGGCGAGGGTCCGAGCGCACAGCTGCTCGTCGCCGGGTCGGTCGCCGCGGTCCCAGAAAGGATGCTGTGTGAGGAAGTGCGAAGGAAGCCGCGAGACACTCCCCAGCTCTCGTCAATTCCAGATCTGGAATTGGAGCAGCGAAAAGCTCAGAGGTTATGCCTGCTTGCAGATCGGTGCTCTCGCCACCGCCCAGCGTTGGTACACCATCGCCGGGCGCGACAGAGCGAATGAGACCCGCACCCCACCGAGAGGTCAGTGGTGGTGGCCGTCTCCGTGGTGCGCGTGGCCGTGAGACAGCTCCTCGGCGGTAGCAACGCGGACGTCCTTGACGGTCACCGAGAAGTGCAGGGTCTTGCCTGCCAGAGGGTGGTTGAAGTCGACGGTGACCATATCGCCCGTGACCTTCTGGATGCGCACGGGAATCTCGTGGTGCTGGTCGTCGATGGCCACGAACTCGTCGCCAGCCTTGAGCTCGCGGTCGCCGAAGTGATTGCGGGTGACCTCCTGGACACTGGCCGGATCGAGCTCTCCGTAGCCGTCCGCGGGAGGCACGACCAGCTGCCTGGTCTCCCCGACATCCATGCCCTCGAGCTGCTTCTCGAGGCCGGGGATGATCTGCCCGGTGCCGTGCATGTAGGTGAGCGGCTCGCCTCCCGCACTGGTGTCGACCACTGCCCCGTCGCCGAGGTGCAGCGAGTAGTCGAGAGAGACGACGCACTTGGCCGCGACTTTCATGAAAGGTCCCTTCCGTTGGTAGGTGCCGGACACCCTTCAACTTGGGCACGCCGGCGAAACCGCGGGGCAGGCCTGACGAACGGGCGTACAGCGCGGCGCCAGCTTGCCTGCTTTCCTGAGTGGACGCTACTGCAAGAAGGCGTCAATCGCGCCCTCGGGGGGCGCTCGCATCTGGAGCCTCGCCTGGCGAGGTGGTAGCAGCCTCCGGGGAGGCGGCCTCAGGCAGGGAAGCCGAGGGCAGGCTTAGGGCGAGCACTGCTGGGCGCCCTTCCGCCCTGACGAACGCCGGACCTCCGGCGAGGGAGTCACCCGTGCCCAGCGCATGGAGCCACACCTTCGAGCGGTCGGTCGAGATGCAATAGAGGATCGTCCCCGGGTCGGTCCCTGCCGGGGCCTCCGAGAGCGGGCCGGTGCAGGCGCTGTGCACCATCACATGCCAGCGCCCGAGGGGCTGCCCGTCGCGCCCGACAAAGGGCGGCGAATAGGAGGAGAGGGCAGACGCAACCTGCTCTGGCTGGGAGGTGAAACGGCCGTCCTTGGCCAGGAGCGACTCGGACTCCACCATCTCGAGCTGCGCGGCGACGATCTGGTCGGCATGCACCGGCAACAGACAAGGCGGGACCACGAAGACGTGGAGCCCCAGGAAGGCAACGGCGAGTACGGGGAGCAGACGGTAGACCTGCCGCTGAGGAGGGACCCGACGGATCCGCGCCGCGGCTCCCACAAGCGCGCCGATCGCTGCGAGCGCCAGGCCCCCCGAGTACAGGTACCAGGGCGGCACCGAGAACACCGAGGCCACCTTCCCGCGCACCTCCAGGGCGACGTCCAGGTAGCGCACTCCGTACCAGCCGACGATGGCCAGAGAGACGAGGTTGGCCGCGAGGACGCCTCGATAGGAGGCCTCGGGAGAGCTCGGGGCGGGGTCGGTCACGGAGGCGTCATCCTGCCACGGCCTGAGCGGGGCTGGCGCGCGAGGCGGCCAGCGCGGGGACGAGCGCTCCGAGAAGCGCGGCCGCGAGGCCCAGCAGGGCGGCGCCCAGGAGCAGCGTGGGCGAGAAAGAGAAGAAGGACTCAGGCTTGAACGGGAAGTCCGGCAGATGGGTGCGCGCCGCAGAGTCGAGCAGCAGCCCGCACAGGCGCGCCAGTGCGGTGCCCACCGCGCCGCCCGCCAGGCCGATCACCGCGGCCTCCCCCAGCACCAGCGCCGCGACGTCGCCCCGCGTGGCGCCCACCGCGCGCAGGACGCCCAGCTCACGGGACCGGGCGCGGATGCTTGCCGAGAGGGCGTGGGCGATGTTCACCGCAGCCAGCAGGCAGATGAGCGCCGAGAGCAGGGCCAGCGCGAGCGTGGTCACCGCCACCGCCGCCCCCACCCGCTCGGCGAGCTTCTTGTCGCTCTCGTCCACCGCGAAGCCCGCCTCCTTGACCGCCTGGACGATCTGCGGCACGGCGTCGGGGCCTCGGGCGAGCAGCGACACCGCCGTGTAGTCCTCGGCGTCCACTCCGTATTCGCGGTGGATGCGCTTGACCGACTCCAGAGGGATGAGCACCCCGTGCAGCGGCGCCCGGTCCGACAGGCCGGCGAAGGTCAAGCCGACGCGCCGCTCGGGGAAGCTGGTCTCGCCGCGCATGCTGCGACCGAGGCGCACCGTGAGCAACTCCACTCCCGCGGCGGTCATCAATAGCTGCTCGCCGATGGGGGTCAGCCCCTGCGCCTTGGCGAAGCTCTTGTTGTAGAGCTCGAGCAGCCGCCGCGCGGCGAGCCCGGGAAGCGGCTTCTCGGGGCCGGGATCGGCGAAGGAGGCGCCGGGGGCGATGTCCCCCGCCACGTAGCCGGGCTCGACCCCGGTGGCGATCACCGCGATGTAGACGTTGCGGGGCACGTTGAGCCGCTGCAGCCCGTCGGCCGGCCCTCCCATCGCGGGGACTCGCAGGTCCATCTTGCGGAAGGCGCGCTCCACGCCGGGGAGCTTCTCCAGGCGCTGGACGGTCTGCTCGTCCAGCTTTCCTCCGCCGAGCACGCCCGAGAGGGAGAACTTGGGCGGGACGACCTCGACGGCGCGGGCGTCGTTGGGGAAGAGCTTCTCGCGCACGAGCTGGCGCACGCCACCGCCCAGTGCCACGAAGAACACCAGTGCCCCGATCCCCACCGCCACGCCGAAGGCCGAGAAGAGCGCGCCCCGCAGGTCACGTCGCAGGTTGACGCCGACCAGGCGCGCGAGCTTGCTGGGGGTCATGGCGCGGCAGCCCCTTCCCGGCCGTCGATGAGCTGGCCCTCGCGCAGCCGCAGGACCCGCCCCGCCGCCTTGGAGACCCGCTCCTCGTGCGTCACCACCACCAGGGTCTGCCTGTCCTCCTGGGAGAGCCGCAGGAAGAAGTCGATGACCTCCGCGCCCGTCTTGGCGTCCAGGTTGCCCGTAGGCTCGTCGCACAGGATGAGGCGCGGCCGCCCGAACAGAGCCCGGGCGATGGCCACCCGCTGGCGCTCGCCGCCCGAGAGCTCTGGTGGGCGACGCTTGGCCTTGCCGGCCAGGCCTACCCGGTCCAGCGCGGCGCGGGCACGCGCCTCGAGCTCCTGCTGGCCCTCCGATGCCGCCGCGCCCCCGAAGAAGGAAGGCAGCATCACGTTCTCGAGCGCGTTGAGCGGAGCGAGCAGGTTGAAGGACTGGAAGACGAACCCCACCGTCCGGTTGCGGAACGCCGCCAGAGCCTTGTCCGAGAGGCCGGTCAGCCGCTGCCCCGCGACCTCCACCTCCCCGGTGTAGTCGGTGTCGAGCCCGCCGATGACGTTGAGCAGCGTGCTCTTTCCGCAGCCGGAGGGACCGACGATGGCCACGAGCTCGCCTTCGGCCACCGAGAGGTCCGCGCCGGAGAGCACCTCCAGCATCGCGCCCTCGGCGTCGGGGTAGCGCTTGCGCACGCCGCGCAGGGAGATCACGGCGCCCTCGCGTCCTTCTGCGCCATCGGCGGCGCCAGCGTGAGCGTCAACGCCAGCTCGGCGTGGTCGGTCTTGTCTGCCCCCAGCCGGGCCGAAGCGCGCAGCGCGGTGATCTCCTCGACCGCGTCCAGCCAGCGCGAGACCGCGGCCCTGATGGCGAAGCCGCCGATCCCGTAGGCCGAGTCGGGCAGCTGCCGCACGCCTCCGATCAGCCGCGTCGCGTCCAGGTAGAGAGCGAAGGCGTCCTCCTGCAGGGACCTTCTCGCTTCGGGGTCGGCGATCGACGAGACCGCGGGCTGGGACAGGCGCTCCAGCTGCGCCTGCATCTGCCCGACGCCTCCGGTGACGACCGCGAAGTCGTCCTTGAGCGCCAGGCTTGCCCCCTCGCCCAGGTGGTAGCGAGTGGTGAACACCGGGGTACCCGAGATCTCGCTCTGCTCCATCCGGGCCCCGAACCGCGGCGCGATCTCGGCGACCTTCTTCAGGGTCTGCGAGGCCTTGGAAGGGTCGAGCGGCCGGCCGACGAGGCTCAGGGTGACGAACTCGAAGGGGTTGGTCCGGCGCACGTCGAGCTCGGGAACGCCCGAGAGCCTGGCGGAGGGGGCCAGGCTCAAGGAGAGCGCGACGCCCGGCTGGAGGTTCTGGAGCAGCTCTGCCTTGGGGTCGATTCCCCCCTCATGGAAGGCGCGCTTGAAGGCGGAGGGAAGGAGCTTGTCGAGGAGCGGCTCGAGGAGCCGGGGGTCGCCACCGAGCCGGCCGATCAGGAAGGCGTTGGGGTCGACGCGTCCGAGG
The DNA here is from genome assembly GCA_016218885.1 of Deltaproteobacteria bacterium. Classification (GTDB taxonomy): domain Bacteria; phylum Myxococcota; class Myxococcia; order Myxococcales; family UBA5297; genus JACRCT01. The sequence goes on from JACRCT010001124.1 coordinate 6,161, forward strand.
AGGTCGGTTCCTGCGGGGGTCGCCAGCGACTGCAGCTTGCCGGCCCAGGCGTCATCCAGCGGGAGCTCCAGGGAGAGCTTCGCCCCGTTCGCGGAGAGCGAGGCCGCGACGATCGTCCCATAGGGGATGAAGATGCGCTTCTTGAGCGGCAGCGCGTCCACGCAGCTGAAGGCGTACAGGTCCTGACCGCCCAGACGCTGCCGCGCCGCCGCGAACCTCGTGTCCTTGGAGAGCGAGCCCTCCGTCTTCCTCTCGAGCACGGCCTTGAGCAGCTGCACCCCAGGTGCGCCCTGGGTCAAGAAGACGTATCCGCCGCCGTGGGACCAGGCGATGGCCGGCGCAGCGGCGGTCCCTTCGGTGGAGAAGAGGGTGAGCGACTGGCTGCCCGCTCTCTCCTCGGTGCGCTTCTTCGCGCCCAGACGACGGACGGCGTTGTTCTCCAGCAGCGCGTCGATCTTCGTGGAGTCCGACTCGGGGATGGCGAGCAGCGCCACTCCCTCCTCGGAGATGTAGCCGATGAGGGGCCGCGAGGGGTCGAGCCCCACCGCCGCCATGGATGCACGCGAGCGCGGGTCGTAGCCCGCCTGGCGCGCGAGGTCGGCGAAGAAGCCCTCGGCATCCGGGTAGCCAGCCATGCTGGAGAGCAGCGTGGCGAGCTTGAGCTTAGGCAAGACCGCGAGGTGCTCGCCGAGCCGGCCCAGGTCCGGGACGACGACCACTGCTTGGCAGCGATCCGGCAGCAGC
>JACRCT010001125.1 GCA_016218885.1 Deltaproteobacteria bacterium
GCCCGCCCTCAAGAGTGAAGATGCACCTCTGGCAACCGGCGTCGCGCGAAGAACCGGACAGGTATTGGTCCGCACCCATGTCCGCCGCGGCTCTCACATCCTGCAGTGAGCGCCGGGGACCATGTCAGGAGGTCTGGAATCTGGTTCAAGCTCGCCCGCCAGTGAGTGATGGCCCATCTGCTCGGGTCAGCGACGGCCGTGCCGCGCTCTTCGGCGGCCATCAGAGCGGGCTTGTTCCTGGCGAGGACGCCAGCGTTCGCATGGTGGGCAGCCCCTGCCTCGACTGCTGTGGTCGGCCCGGCTCATCCACCCTTGCTCGAGACCTCCACATGCTCAGGTGACACTCGTGCTGGAAGTGGGCAACTACTGGTCCATCAGCCGCATGGCGGTCAATGGCCAGACCGCGGAGAGCAAGAAGATCGACGCCGATATGGGCGCCGCCCTGCCCTGACCCGGCACTGCCCGAACCAACAAGCGTGTCGAGTTGAAACCTCGGACCTACGATTCAGAGCTCATTTCCCGACATCGTGAGCTCGATCTGCCAGTGGGTCGCGTCGTACAGCGGGTTCTGCGCGGGGCCCGACGAGGTGCGGAAGTACAGCACGTCGCCCTGCTTGACCTCGACCGAGAAGCCATGTGAAGCGGGATTGCCGGCGGCGATCCCCTGCGGTCCCCAGACGAGCCCGCTCGCACTGGCGACCTCGACCGCCGTGCCGTCGCCGCGCGGGTCTGCAGCGTCGGCGCGCAGGGTGACGGCGAGGGTCCCAGCGAAGGGCGCCCACCACTCCAGCTCCGCCTGATGGGTCGCCCCCGGGTGCATCCAGCCGTCGCCGATCACCAGGCCGGGCGCGCCGCCACTCCATTGCTGCTGTGCGACGTCGAAGGTCAGCAGGCTCTGCTGCGCGCCGTCGCGGTCGGCGTACAGCCACGAGGAGTCGCCTTGCGCGGGGCTGAAGCTCCCCGGGAAGGTCCATCGCGTGGCGAGCATCCCCGCAGCGGCGTCGGCGAAACGACGTCCAAGAGCGAGCGTACTCGCGCTGTCGTAGTGCGCGGCGTCATCCAGCCAGGTCGTGAGGTCTGAGGTCTCCACCACCTCCATCTGCCCCAACTGCACCGAGACGAGGGCGATGCCGTTGCGCACCGTCCCCGAGTAGGGCCAGAGAGGGCTCTGCGCGATGAGCCCCGCGACCGTCGGAAGAAATGGCACCCCGAGCTCGCTGCGCAGGTCGGAGACGAGCTCGGTCAGGTTCTGCCCGTAGAGGTCGGCGGCCGCAGCCTCAACAGCGTCGGACTCCCCCTGCATCCAGAGGAATCCAGCGAGCTGTGGGCGGCCGCGCGCGGAAAGGTCCGCGAGCTGAGCCTGGGCCTCGCTCAGGAGGAGCTGGTAGAGGTCGCCCGTCCTGGCCTTCCAGCGGTCATGAAGGGCGGTTCCACCCTCGGCCACCTTGATGATGGCCAGGGCGCGATCGGGATAGAGCTCGCGCCAGCGGCGCCCGAACCCGAGCTCGGGACCAAAGCGATCGTCGAGGGCCCCGAAGCCCGGGCCCAGGGGCAGCCAGCGCTTGGTGTGGGTGTTCGGGTGGACGCAGGAGTCGTAGTAGATGACCGCGTTCGCCACCGGCGCCGCTTGGGCCACGGTGAGGTCGGCGCTCTTCCCCAACCCGACCATGTTGGACTGGCCGGCCATGACATAGACCCAAATGCGCGACGAGTCGGAGCCGGCATCCGCTCCGGCGACATCCATGCCCACGTCATCGGGGTCTCCAACGTCGGCCCGCATACCCCCGTCCGCAGCCGCCAGTGTCCCGCTGTCACCATCACCCTCGCCGCTCGCGTCGGAGGAGCCCGCGACGTCCCAGGCGAGGGTGCGCGCGTCTCGGGCCGAGTCGTCGCCTGCGCCAGGACAGGCAGCCAACGCGGCCAGAAGAAGCACCCCGGAAGAGACTGGCTTCATCGCCGACGCTCCTTGGTGAAAGCCCTGCTGCGACCGGAAGGTACAGCATCGGGAATCCGACCGCCGCACTCAGGCTATTCGGCCAAGAGACGGATTCCCCGAAGCCCGAGTAGGCCCAGGCGGCCTTCGCTATACTCCCCAAGCTGGTTCCCTGCGCGGAGGCGCCATGTCGTCAGGGCAGGTGATGTGCATCCTGGGGCTGGCCTGCGCCGCGGCCTCGTGCGTCGTGCCCGACGTCGAGTTGCACGGAAAATCCTGCGACGACTCGCACCCGTGCCTCGTGGAATATGCCTGTGTCGACCATCGCTGCGTCCCCACCGACCTCGACGGCTCCGACGCGGGAGGCCCCGGCGACGCCGCCGTGGCTCCAGCGGATGCGGGTCTCCCCGATGCCGGCCTTGGCGAGGACGCCGGAATCTGCGCCGCGGGGACGAGCTGCACGCCGGAAGACCCCTGCCACGCCGGGACGCTCTCCTGCGACCTGGGGATCCCGGAGTGCATTGACACCGGCGAGGACGTCGCCGACGGGACGAGCTGCCGCACCGGGCGGATCTGCCACCATGGCGCGTGCTCCGCCGGCTGCCTGATCTCGGACGCCTTCTACGCCAACGGCCAGGTGGACCCGGCCCACCCCTGCCGGAGCTGCGCGCCTTCGGTGAGCACCGCGACGTGGACCGACCTGCCTGATGGGACGATCTGCTTGGAAGAGCAGATCTGCCACCAAGACGAATGCTCCTCAGGCTGCTTCATCTCCGACACGTACTACGCGAGCGGCGATCCAGACCCATCCAACTTCTGTCAGGGCTGCCAGCCGGGAACCAGCACGTCGGCCTGGACGATGGTGCGGGACGGGACGGAGTGCGACGAAGGAAGGGTCTGCAACCAGGGGGCCTGCTCGACCGGCTGCTGGATCTCAGGTGAGTACGTCGCCGGCGCCGCGGCCAATCCGGCTGACCCCTGCCAGGGCTGCCAGCCCGGGGCAAGCACCGTATCGTGGACGGACCTGCCTGATGGGACGAGCTGTGGGCGCGGTCGGGCCTGCATCGCACGAAGCTGCCAGATCTTTGGCGCGCAGTGGCTCGCGGCGGGCGATCTGCATACCTGCGCGCTGGTGAATGGTGGCGTTCAGTGCTGGGGGAGCAACGACAAAGGACA
>JACRCT010000113.1 GCA_016218885.1 Deltaproteobacteria bacterium
CGTCTCCTCCCTGCTGGAGCCACCGTCCGGAGCTCGGACATCACAATCTCTGGCGCGCGGGCACCCGGTCGCCTATTCCTGGGTAGGTGTCGACGATCGCCCTGAATCCGCGTCTCCTCATCCTCGCCGCCGCGCTCGAGGCACTGGCCTTGGTCCCGTCCGCGCGCGCCGAGGCGCCTACCGGCGCGACCTGCCACGGCGCGGGCGGGCCATTCCTGGGAGCCATCGTCCTGCGCCCCCGAGGAAGCTCCCCGGTGACCCTGCTGACCATTGGCGGGGCCGGGTACACCTACCTTCTGGACGGAAGGCTCCGCCTGGGGGGCGGAGGCCAGAACACCTCCGCCTCCAGTGAGGCGGACGGGCGCCGCGGCTCGCTTGCGTGGGGCATGCTGCATCTGGCCTGGGACCCGTGGGCGGCTGGGGCCTGGGAGTTTCCGCTCGCCGTGGGACTGGGTGGAGGCCGCGTCTTTCTGGAGAGCACCGTGTCGGCAGGACCTCCACAGGTCCTCGAACGGGACTCGGCTACCTTCTTCGGGCTGCAGGCCTCCGGCGCGGTCGAGTACCGGCTCGCGCGCACCGTGAAATTGGGGCTCCACCTGTCGTGGCTGGGCGCCTTCAACGAGGGCCTCGCCGCCCAGGCAGCAGAGGCCACGCTACGGCTCGTGTTCCTGCTCCCTCTGCCCGGCCGCTAGCGAGTGAGACAGGCGCCCCGCCCACGCTTCGGCCGACGATTGCGGCTCGGCTCTCGCGGGACCGATGAAGGAGCTGCCGGCCGGTCACGGCCGACCAGCCTTGCGGCTCGCTCGACACCGGGGGGACCGGGATTCGCTCAGGTCAAACCTGGTAGGTCCTCATGCGTTCGCGCAGCCGCCCGGAGAGATCCTTGAGGCTGCTCGCAACCTGCTCTACCTGCTGAACCTCACCAGAGGTCACCTGCATCGCCGCTGCAAACTCGCTGATCATGCGCACGATCTGCTCGATGCCCGCAGCCTGCTGGCGGGTATCGAGCGCGATCTGCCGGGCGGCCCCCGACGACTCGCGGATGATCTCCTCCAGGCCGACGATCGTCTCGCCAGTGCTCTTGGCGAGCACCATGGCATCGTGCGCGCGGCGGCACCCCTCGTCGGTGACCTCGGCCGCATGACGCGCCGCCTTCTCGACCTGCGGCAGCAGGCGGCGAACCTGGTCCGCGGAGCCCTTGGACTGGTCGGCGAGGTGGCGCATCTCCGCCGCCACCACGCCGAAGCCACGTCCGTACTCGTGTGCCTTTGCCGCTTCCATGGAGGCATTGAGGGCCAGCAGGTTCGTCTGCTCGGCTATCTCCTTGGCCGTCGCGAAAGCCACCCCGATCTCGGTCATGCAAGCCGCGAGGTCGGTGATGCTGTGGGCGATGGTCGCGACCTGCCCCTCGAGCCCTGCCATCTCTACGGCGTTCTTCTCTGCCGCGCTGCGCCCAACGCGCGAGAGCTCCTCGGACCTGCAGGCCACCACGATGACGCTGTCGGCACCGCGCGCGGCATTGCGTGAGTTGGTCGCCACCTGCTCTGCCGAGGCGCTCGCCTCGGGGAGATGGCTCGCCTGGGCCTGGGTGATCTTCGTCTGCTGGCTCACGGTCGAGTGGAGCAGGCCCACCTTCTCGTCGATCTGGGCGGCCGTCGAGCCAAGGTCCTTCAAGAGGGCCGCGAGGGCACCGGTCATCATCTCGAAGCTCCGTGCCAGGTCGCCGACCTCGTCGTCACCCCCCACCTCGAGGTTGCACTGCAGGTTGCCGCGCGTGACCTCGCCTGCCGCCTCTGAGAGCCGCGCCAGCCGGGTCGTCATCTGCCGGGAGAGCAGGATGGCGAGCGCCAGGGCCAGCCCAAAGGTGAGCAAGGTGATGAGCGCAAAGGCGAGCACGTCCTGTCGCTGCGCATCCCGAAGCCCCTGCAGCGTCACTCCGACCTCTACCTGCCCAATGGACTGGCCCTCTCGCTGGATGCTGGCCGTGAACACCTTGACGCCATCGGCATCGACCTGCGCAGGCCGGACGCTCGAGTGCGTCACCGGACGGTGGGCGCTGTCGTAGATCACCAGGAACGCCACCTCCTCGTCGCGCAGCGTCTCCTGGACGTAGTCCTCCAACGACTGGAAGTCATAGGCGAGCAGCGGAGTCACGCTGATCATCGACAGCAGCTTGTTGATGGTCTCGCCCTTCTGGTCCACCCGGCGGCTGGAGTCGAGCCGGATGCGCCAGGCCATGTAGCCACCGAGCGTGAGAAAGACCAGCACCAGAGGGACCAGCACGCTCAGCAGGAGCTTGGCGGAGAATCGGTGGATCATCGGCGCATTGGCCTCACCCGAAACGTGCTGCCCACACCGCCCAACGCCGCATCAATCGGCGAACGTCATCACCTGCCCGACGACCTTCTCCTCGCGGAAGTCGCTCTCCGGAGGCCTGGAGCCGAGCTCTCGGATCAGGGTTCGTGAAAGCTCGGAGAGGAACACCTCGCGGGCGAAGGCCTTGCTGTCGATTCCCGCAGGCAGCAGCTGGTACCTCTTCATGATGTCGATGATCGCCCGGGCGGTGCTTTGGAAGGGGAAGGGGTAGAAGTCCGAGCGGCCGGGGACGAGCGCCTTCATCAGCACTGGCTTGGGGACCTTGTCGTACCGATAGTCGGAGCTCGTCCGCAGCAGGTCGATGGTGCTCTCGCGCGATGACGGCTCGTTCGCCAACAGGCCGGCCTTGGTGGTCATGCGCACCAGCGCGGTCGAGAGCTCACGATCTCTCTCGAAGGAATCACGCCGGGCGACCAGGGCGCAGCACGGGTGATTGGGCCAGAGGTACTTGCTGAGCATCAAGGGAGTGCCCACCCCCGCCAGCTCGATGGCCGCGTCCTTGGGCTCTGGCATCACGAAGCTATCCACCTCGCCGCTCTTCAGGGCGTCGATGGCGTGGTCGAGCTCCACCACCTTGAAGGTCACGTCCTTCTCGAACGACAGCCCGTGCCTCTCCAGGAACATCATGTTGAGGAGGAAGTGGACCGAGAGCTTGCTGTGGTTGGAGATGATCCTTCCCTTGAAGTCCGCCGGGTTCTTGATGGCGCTCTTGCTCCCCACCATCAGGGCCGCGCCGTTGGTCCCGGCGATTTGTGGGATGACGAGGGGCACCCTCTCCTTGGAGAGCGGCGAAGTGCCGGCATGGATGGCGAAAGCGAGCGGCACGATGAGCTGGCCAAAGTCGAGCTTGCCGCCGATGAGGTCCTTGGCGATGAGCGGCATCTCCGGATAGTTGACCAGGGTGATGTTGACCTTCTCGTTCTTGAAGAAGCCGCGCAGCTTCGCCGAGACCATCGGGATCGAGCAGTGCGAGGGACCGAAGGTCCCGATGGAGATCTCCTTGCTGGCGCTCCAAGCCCTGCCCGTGCCGACCAGGCTGGAGGCGGCCCCGGTCGCGACGAGTCCGCCCAGCCCCTTGAGCAAGCTGCGGCGCGTGAGCTGCAGAGAGCGAGAGGCGACTCGCTTCGCGGTCTTCTTGGACATGGCCCTGCTCCCAGCCTGCCTCAGCAGACGGATAGTCAAGTTCGTCAGGTATAGGACGCCCGCCAGGTGCGTTCAAGCAGCCAGCACACTCCGGGGCACTTCCTCGACGCGGCCGCTGAGCGCTAGGTACAGCGAACCGTAAGTTCGGCCCCAGATCGCCGAGGACCTGGCGGCGAGGGCGAGCGGAGCCGACGAAGCCAGGGTGGCGCCCTGACGAGGAGGCTACGTGAAGCCATCGCGTCAGGGACCGGCGAGGTGGGGCCGAGCTTACGACAGAGCTGTACTAAGCATCGCGCGCCAGCGGATGCCCGGGACGCCTCTTCAGTCGCCCTGACCTCGTCCGGCCATTTCCCCCCCAAGGCTTGCCGGGGCCGTCCCGCTCGAAGTGCGGGAAGGCGCTGGCTCGGTGAGGATGCCCAGCGTCACGGCCCCGGCCGCCCTCGCGCCATCGAGCGCCGTGACGAGCCGCTCGTAGCGCGCGTGCGCCTCCGGGACGAAGAAGACCGTGCGCTCGCTCTCCGCGCGTCCCCGAAGCAGGCCCCGCAGCTCCTCGACGTACTGCTCGAAGCGCTCCATCGGCCGCGAGCTCAGAAGCAGCCGTCCCTGCAGGTCGATCTCGACGATGATCTGCCCGCGCGCGCTGGGGCTGACCTCCACGGTGGCCGCGCTCTCGGGGATTCGTATCGGAAGGTCCTTCTCGAAGAGCGGTGTGAGCACCATGAAGAGGATGAGCAGCACCAGGACCACGTCCACCAGAGGGGTGACGTTGATGGACGGTCGGCGCCCCGTCGGCGGCGACACCGCGACCAGCCTTCCCCGGCGGCCCACTCTCATCGCGCCCCGCCCTCGGAGCCTTCGACGAGCTCGCGCACGCCGAGCGAGACCCCGGACGCCCCAGCCCGCTGGGCGGCGCGCAGAACCTGCCGGACAGGCTCGTAGTCCAAGGAGCGATCTCCTTTGACGAGGATGGGCCGCGAGGGATCGCGAGCCACCTCCCGTCGCAGCTGCTCCTCGAGATCGGAGAGCTCGACGGGTCGGTCGTCGAGGAACAGCGCGTCGCCCGGCAGGACCGCCACCGTCAGCGGATGGGTGGTGCTGCGCTCCTTCTCCACCTGCCGCGCCTGGGGAAGCTCGACCTCCTTGCCCCGATGCAGCATGGGCGTCACCACCATGAAGATGATGAGCAGAACGAGGATGACGTCCACCAGCGGGGTGACGTTGATCTCGCAGGTGATGCGCCGTTGTCCGGGGCCGGTCGTGAAAGCCATGGGTCCTCGAGCGGGATGCCGGGCTATTGAGCACGGGTCGAGGCACGCTCGGCTTGCGTCGTCTCGAGCCTGCGCACGACCCAGTCGAGAAACTCGTTGGAGGACTCGGCGACGTCGACGGCGCGGGAATCGACCCAGCCTTGCAGGAAGTTGAAGGCTCCCAAGGCCGGGATGGCCACCACCAGCCCGAGGGCGGTCGTCCCCAGGGCCTCGGCGATGCCCGCGGAGACCGTCCCCAAGCCCCCGGAGCCGGTCGCGGCCATCTGCCGGAAGGCGTTGACGATTCCCATCACCGTCCCAAGCAGGCCCACGAACGGAGCCGTGGACGCAATGGTGGCCAGGACACCCAAGCCGCGCTTGAGCTCCTCCATCTCGCGGCTCATCCGCCGCTCGAGCGCCCGGGCGACCAGCTCGCTGGCTACGCTAGGGCTCAGGGAGTCGCAGCGCAGAGCCTTCCAACCCGCTGCGATGACCCGCCCGAGGTAGCCCGTGTCCTCCCCGCTCGCTCCCGAGAGCGGGTCCCAATCGGCGCTCGCCACCGCAGTGGCCATGCGCTCGGCGAAGGTGCGCGAACGACGGTGCGCGCGCCGAAACACGAGGAGGCGGTCGACGACGATGACCATGGACGCGAAGGACATCACCAGCAAGAGGAGCACGATGCCGCGAGCGAACGGGCCCATGTGCTGCCAGAGCTCGACAATCGAGAATTGCATGGGTGATCGGCTCCTCGTCAGCGGGTCGGAAGCACCAACTTGATGGTGAAGACGTAGTCCACCGTCACCGGCTGCCCTTGGAATGTGACCGGTCGGTAGCGGCGGGTCGCTAGCGCAGCGAGCACTGCCTCTTGCATGTGCGGTACCGCCTTGACGACCCGGCAGCTCGTCAAACGCCCGTCCAAGGTAATCGTGCACTTCACGATCACGGTTCCTTGCACGCGCGCTTCGATCGCCTCGCGCGTGTAGCTCGGGTCCTCCCCCGATAGCAGCTCGGGTCGCGTCATTCCTTCGCCGAAGGCAAGGACCTCGGAGCGCTCGGTCGTGGCCCCTCCGCCCCCTCCTGCGCCTGAGCCAACGGCGGCGATGCCGGCGGGAGCGCCGCCTTCCGAGCTGCCGCCTTCCGAGCTGCCGCCCTGCGAGGCGCCGTCCGGATCGCCGCTCAGGGCTGGCTCGACAGCCCGAGCGACCGCCTCGCTCGGTGCGGCGATTGGGACAGGGATGGCGGAAGGCCGCTCGATGGGCCCTGTCACGGGAGCTGGCAGAGCCGCCCTCCTCGAGCGGGGACGCTCCGTCTTCGGCTTCTCGATGAGAGGGGGTGAGGAGATGGAAGGAGCCGGAGCAGAGGGGGCGGGATGCGGTATCTCGCTGATGAAGGTGACCGCACGACCCATCGCTCGTCTGATTTGAGGCTGGGCCCCCGAGAAGCTGATCACGAGAAGGAGCAGCAGAGCGTGCAGGCCCAGCGCCGCGAGGCTCCCCGCGCGCAGGTGTGAGCGACCGCGCTCCTCGCGCCGAAAGAGCGTGAAGAGCTCCGGCGCGACCTGCCCCGGCTCCGAGGGAACCCCTCGAGGCCCCTTCGCAGCGCTCGGCGAGTGCGGTGATCGGTTCATCGTTCGCCAAGGTTGCCGCGTGTCCCCCTCCAGCCACTCCGAGGCGGAGCGGGCCCTGCACTACCTGAGCGTTGGCGGGTCGGAGTCGAGGACGCACAGCCCGACGTCGGGGTCGCAGTGCACCGGGAAGTCGGGGTTCATGCCCGACCCGGGGCCACAGAGGGAATCGTCGGCGACGGGCGCGCCGTCGTCGCCGAGGACAGGGTTGCCTTCCTCGTCGGTCTGGAAGCACCAGAGCACAGGCCACACCGCGCGCACGCTGTACTCGGCGGTGCAGCCGCCTGCGGTGTAGCTCAGGTCAGCCCACAGCTGCGTCCCCGGGATCTCCGGCTTGGAGACGATGCCGACGTGCTTCCACGAGTAGGCGAGGTCGAGCTGCGGCTGCTCCTCACTGGCAGCGATGTGCTGCTCGGCCGTGGAGAGATCTGTCGCATGGCACGTCGAGTCCGCATCGGGCTCGGAGCTGAGCCCACCCAGGGACGTGACCGCATGATCCGGGTCCTGCCCCTCGAGCATCCCGAGGGTCTCGGTGCGAATGGCCAGAGTGGTGATGCGGGTGTCGGGCTTGACGCCCTCGCTGGTCTCCTTGGCCGGGTGGTAGGTCTGGACGCCAATGACCTCCCCTTTGAGCTCGGTGCACGCGCCCTCGACCTGCTGGCCGGGCTTGAGGGTGTATTTGGCCGCGAAACCGCCACGTGCCGTCATGCAACCGAGCTCGGGCTGTGTTTCGCAGGCGCTCAGCAGGACGGACCCCAGGACGAGACCTGCCCAGGCCATGGTCTTCATGTGTCGGATTCCCCTGCGCCAGAGCGCCGATGGGATCGCTTCCTCACCTGGAATGGCGGCTTCGCGTCGCATCGCCTGGTTACCCCTGGACTCACTCAGTCCTTCGAGAATCGGTCGGCTCTCGCCTAGAGCACCGAACAGTTTGACTCCCGTCGCGAAGTCGCCGATTTGCGTCGCATCCCGTCGTTGCTCCTCGCTCAGTTACGACCCAGTAGCTTCCCTCGTCGCGCCTCGGGCTGCTCGCAACTCATCGATTTCATTCGGTCCGTTCAAACTGTTCGGTGCTCTAGAAGCTCATCCGCATGCCGAGCCGGAAGATACGCGGCGCCTGATAGGCCGTCGGCTTCATGAAGTTCTTGTTGAGCTGGTCTTCAGAGAGCGGCGTGCCCTCCACCGTCTGCAGGTCAGCGAGGCTCGAGCCCGGCTTCAGCGGTGACACCGACGCGTACGTGTACGCATTGTCGACGCTCGCCGCGCTCTGGAAGTTGAAGACGTTGAAGCAGTCCAGGTCGATGGTGAGCGAGGTCTGCTGCGTCATCCGGTAGGTGACCGAGAGCTTGGCGTCGACGTTGTGCAGCCAGGGAGTCCGACCGGCCGAGCCGCGAGGGAGGATGTACGTCTGGTTCGCTCCATAGCTGGGGTGGGCTCCCAGGTAGCTGATGGGGGCGCCGGAGTAGCCGCGATAGCCCACGCCGCCGTTGAGGCTCACCGAACCGAAGCGCAGCTCCTTGGCCCCCAGGACGGTGATCGCGTGGGTGCGGTCGCCGGGCAGGGGTCCATCCCGGTTGTCGAGCAGGGAGAGCAGGTCGAACTCGGAAGTGAAGTTCGGGTCGAGCTGGTTGCCTTCGGGGCGGACCAGGCCCGGGTAGTTGCCCCGCAGCTTCGACCAGGTGTAGCTCGCGTGCGCGAGCCAGCTCTGGGCGAAGCTCTTGGTGAAGGCGAGGGTGACCGCGTCGTAGTCGCGCTCGGCCTTGGGGAAGTCGCGCGCCATCCCATAGCCCGGGTTGCCCAGGAAGTAGGTGGTTCCTTCGTCGCGGCTCATGTCCTCGACGACGTGGTTGATCCATCGGTGGGTGTAGTTGAGGCTCAGCTTCCCGTCTCGCATGAGCTCATACTCGGCGCCGAAGACCAGCTCGTCCGAGGACTGGGGCTTGATGTCGGGGTCCGCCGGCATGGAGGTACCTCCCGAGAGCTCCCCTTGCTGATTGGGGTCCCACGGGTAGGTGAAGCCCCCCATGCGCTGGTCGCGGCAGGCGCGCGCCTGAGCGGGATCCTTCAGGTCGCAGCCGGCAGGGTTCTGCGCCGATTTGCCCTCGTGGAGCGAGAAGAGGAGCCCCTCGCCGGGGAAGGAGCGATCGACCACGTTGAGGGGAATGCTCTCGTAGTAGCGCGCGTAGTTGCCGAAGAGCTTGGCACGTCCAGCCAGGTTGGAGCCCACCAGGCGCAAGGGGTCCACCACCAACCCCACCCGGGGCGAGATCTCGTAGGGGAAGGCCACCGCCAGCTGGTCGCTGTCGCCATAGAGGTACTGGCTGTCGTAGCGTGCGCCCAGGTTGAGCGTGACGCGGTCGGCGATGCTCCAGCTGTCTTGCAGGTAGAGCCCCAGCTCCTGCGAGGTCGAGTGGACCACCAGGTGCTTCTGGACGACGTACTGGTCGGGCCCGGTCAGAAAGCCGTATTCGCGGCCGGACAGGAAGTACGAGCCCTCGGGCAGCCCCCACGCCGCAGCTTCCTCGGAGGTCAGCTCCCAATAGCGCACGCCGCCGGAATAGGCCTTGTCGTTACGCCAGCGCATGGCTTCGAGGTCGAGCCCGGCCTTGATCACGTGGTGGCCGAGGGCGTTGAGCAGCAGCGTGCCCCCGATCCTCCCCTGAACCCGGTCGAGCGTCCCGTCGTAGATCCAGTCTGGACCGCCGGAGAGGTACATGGACACCGGGCAGCGCGCGGTGGAGTCGCACAGGCTCGCGTCGGGAATGGACTCGTAGTCGAGGACGGAGCGTGGATCCCGCCAGATGACCGTGGGGGTCCCCGCCAAGCCCTCGTCGCCGCCCAGCGTCGAGCCGTCGGAGGGCAAGCGGCTGTAGCTCTGATGATGCCAACCCGCCTTGACGTCGAGCAGCAGGCGCTTGTCCCAGAACGCCGACGACCAGAGAGCGGAGACGTCGTTCGAGCTGGCCTCATAGCGGTGGGCAAAGACACCGTATTCGCCGGCGACGCCCTGCGAGCCTTCGATGCTGCTGGTGGGACCTGTCTCGATCTCGCCGCTGGCGGGGTTGAAGCCGAACTTGCCGTTGCCGCCGTTCGTCGCCGGCGACCCGTACGCCGACAGCGTCAGGCTGTGATTCGAGCTCACCTGCCAGGTGAGCTTGGCAAGGTACTGGTAGGTCCGCATCTCGGCGACGTAGTCCTTTCGCGTTCCCGCCAGCTCCTCGGTGGTCGTGAAGCCCGAGTCATCGGTCAGCGGATTGCCCTGGTCGTCGTACACGACCCGGTTGAGCGAGCGTGCGACCCCGAAGCGGGTCATCGAGGGGACGAAGCCGCCGTAGAACCAGAGCTTGTCCTTGAGCAACGGGTGTACGGGACCGCCTATCTCGAAGCCAAGGCTGCCCAGGCTCTCCAGGGTGGAATCGGTGGAGATGACGTTGCCTTCGGTTCGCACCTTGCTCGACGCGCTCTCGAAGAAACCCAGGCTGGCCGAGCCGAAGACCGAGCCGTGGTACTCGCTCGAGCCCGACTTGGTCAGCGCGTGCACGATGCCGCCGGTCGCGCGACCATACTCGGGCAGGTAACCACCCGTGATGACACTCACCTCCTTGACGAACTCCATCGAGAGCGGGGTGCCGAGAATGCCGTAGGCCGGGTTGTTCACCGAGAGCCCGTCAACGACGTATTGGGTCTCCGGGCTGGTGGTGCCGGCGATGGACACGCCGAAGGTGTCGGAGCGGGCGCCGGGGGCAAGCTCGGCGAGCGACTCGAATGAGCGGGCCGCAGAGTTGAGCGAGCCCGGCCGCACCATGGGCAGCAGGGAGAGCATCTCCGGGGTGACGTCGACTCCGCTGGCCGCCGAGCCCACGTCGATGGTGGGCGCCCGGGCGACCACCACGATCTCTTCGGCGGCCAATGCTTCGGGCAGAAGCTCGACGTCCACCTCGTAGGTGCGGTCGAGGCGCAGCGCGATCTCTCCGCGCGCCAGGGGCTTGTAGGTCTCCTTCTCGAAGCGCAGGGCGTAGAGCCCGGGCGGCAGGCTTGGAAGCCGATAGAACCCACGATCATCGGTGACGACCATCTGCTCGCCCTGGAGCGCGGGCGAGGTGGCCGTCACCAGAGCGTCAGCGACGGGCTTGTGCGTGGCTGCGTCGACCACCGTGCCGGTCAGCACCGCAAAGCCTTGCGCCTGGGCCGACGAGCTCAACGAGGCAGCGACCGCAAGGACGAGCAGCGGCATTCCGCGAAGGACGGCGGCTCTGCATCTCATGCTTGCCCCTGCAGGACTTCTTGGTCGTGCACCCAGAGCGACGCTCCCGGCTGAGGCATCGTGTAGGTCGATATGGGTGAGCCGATTGATGACCGCTTTTGCTCACTTTCTGATCTCGGCCAGATCAGAGCTCCCGTTAAGGCGAGCCCGAGCTTTGCTTGGTGGGAATGCGAGCTCCCGGACCGAAGCCAGCTCTCCAAACGCAGTCGCAGCAGGGACGCCTTCCGTCCCTGCTGCGACGCTGCGACCGCTTGAGCGAGACTGGAGCTACTCCCTCTTCGGCGCAGCCTCGGTCATGAGCAGCGTTCCTTCATCGAAGTGCAGCGGATCTCCACAGTCGTCCAGCGCGAGGTCGCGCTCGCAGCGCGGGACATTCGAGGTCCCGGTAATGCGCCGCTGATCGAGGCACCGCGCTCCGCCCGCGTCCCACTCCGCCTCGACATCCCATGCCTCGGTGTCGACCTCGATTCCCGCGAAGTCATAGATGTTGATGAGAGTGCCATCGCGTGTGAATGACCGCCCATCGCCGCAGTAGTCCGCGCGCACCATCCGCGTGCAGGCCTGGTGCACGATCGCCATCGACGTCTCCCAGCACGTGCCTCCACCATCGCAGCGCGTCGCGAGCTTCCACGGCTTGTAGCCCCATTCGACACAGTGAGCGATTGCATAGCCTTGGCACGCGAAGGTGATGTGCTGCGGATCTTCGACCTTGTCCGCGGCCACATTCCAGGAGCCGAGAACGGGGATGGACAGCACGTCGTTGCCGAGCCCATCGACACCGCAAAGGGGAGACCAAGTCTCGTCGTCGAACGAGTAGTAGACGTCGTAGAGCAGGATCTCGGGGTCGCTCGAGGCGTGGACCTCCTGGATGTGGAAGAGGACGGCTTCGGCCGCTTCCGGCTCGTTGGTCAGCTCCAGGCCGATGAAGTCCGTCCCTCGCAGAGTGCTGCCATCCTCGGCAACGCCCACGAACTCAGTTCCGTCGA
>JACRCT010001132.1 GCA_016218885.1 Deltaproteobacteria bacterium
CGTGCCCAGGTCGGGGTGCACCGCGGTGTGACCGCCCTCCGGCGCGCCGATGGCCCAGGGAGAGCCGGGATCGCCCGGGTTGCACGTCTCGCTGTTGTTGGGGCCCTTGCGGTGCGAGGTGCCGATGGGGTGGATGGGCGGCAGGTAGAGCACGTCGAAGCCCAGGTCGGCGATCTGCTTGAGCCGCCACTCGGCCTCGCGGAAGGTGGTGCCCTTGCGGGTGTCGGCCGGCGCGCCCGCGGCCAGGTTCGCGCAGGAGCGCGGGAACATCTCGTACCAGGCGCCGAACCGGGCGCGCTCGCGGTCGGCCCAGAGGGGGATCTCGGCGTCGAAGGCGGTGAGGTCGAAGCGCGGGTCGTTGCGCTCCATCAGCCCCTGCATCTCGTGGGACAGAGCGATCCGCGCCTTGGCGACGCTGTCCGGGGCAGCCTTGATGGCCGCGACCTTCTCGAGGATGGCGTTTTTGCCCGGGCCCTTGCCTTTGGCCGCGACCTGCTCGAAGAGGGCGACCCCCTCCAGCAGCTCGCTGTGCACGTCCTGGTTGGCGGCCATCTTCTTCTTCAGCTCCTCGCACCAGGAGCCATAGAGGTCGGTCCAGGCCACGACCGTGAAGGCATAGGGGCCCACCTCGTCCAGGGTGAGCTTGCCGAACCAGCGATCGTTGAAGGTGTAGTCGGAGGCCAGCCGCGCCTCCTTCCACTCCTTCTTCTTGAGGCTCGGGGGCTTGGGCAGGCAGTGCGCCTCGAGCTCCTCGGGAGCGAGCTTGCGCCACATCACAGAGGCCTTGAGCAGCTCGTGGCCGTCCTTCCAGATGTCGGCCCCCACCTCGAGGGTGTCGCCGGCGACGGCCTTCACGGCGAAGCGGCCGCCGTCCACACAGGGGGTGACGGACTCGATGACGATGCGGGTCTGGTCGATCATGGCTTTGCCTGTCTGTCGGTCGGTCGAAGCCCTCCCCTGCGAACGCGGGGAGGCGGTTGGGGGGTGGGCCGGCGCCGCCGGCTTGGAATGCGTGTTGGCCTTGCTCATCGCGTTTTCGCCTTGGGCGTGCAGAAACCGATCTTCCTCTTCGTGGTCAGCGGCGGCTCCATCAGCTCCTGGATGGCTTCGAAGACCACCCGAAACCGGGCGTCGTACTTCTTCTCCAGGGCGGCCAGCTTCCGGGCCAGATCCGCATGCACCTGGAGCATCCGGCGCAGCCTGACGAAGGCCCTCATGATCTCGATGTTGACCTCGATGGCGCGCGGGCTATTGAGAACGCTGGAGAGCATCGCCACGCCCTGCTCGGTGAAAGCGTAGGGAGGATACTTCCGGTGCTGACCACGTCCGCTCTTTAAGATCACAAGTTGTGATCTTAAAGCCTCGGTTTCGTCGGGCATCAGCTGGAACATGAAGGCCAAGGGGAAGCGGCTGCTGTTCCGCCGAACCGCCTGGTTGAGTGACCTGACCTCCACGCCGTAGAGCGCGGCCAGAGTCTCGTCGAGCATCACTCTCTGCCCTCGAAGGACGAGGATGGAACGTTCGATCTTGTCGACAGGAACTAACGCGGTGTTCGTCATCGTCATCGTCCGCACCACCTGGGAACCGAGTCGCGCCGTAGGGCCATGGCCGAACCGATCATCCGAAGTCTTCCCGCGCCCAAGACCTTCGGTCTTTAGGGTCACAATCTGTGACCTTAAAGCTCCATTCTTCGAACATGGGCCCGGCTCTGGTCTGGGTCAGTTGCCCTGGGCCTGACGACCTGCAGGCATCTCTCTTTGAGATCACAAGTTGTGATCTCAAACGGTGAACCTGGCTAGTCCTCGTCCGTCGTCGCCCCTCGTTGCACCCCTCCCTCGCACGCTCAGGGAGGGGGGGGGCTTCTGGATAGAGGCCGGTCGCTACTTCTTCTTGGCCTTCCGCTCCTCGAGGAGCTCCTCGTACATCTTGTGGGTCTTGCCGGCGATGGAGGTCCAAGAGAACTGCTCCTCCACGCGCCTGCGCCCGGCGAGGCCCATCTCGCGAGCCATGTTGCGGTCGCGCAGCACGCGGTTGAGCGACTCGGCCAGGGCTTTGGCGTCGCCCGGCGGCACGAGCAGACCGGTCTTCTCCGGCACCACCACCTCGGGGATGCCGCCGATGCGGCTCGCCACCACCGGGCGCTCGCAGGCCATGGCCTCGAGGTTGATGATGCCGAACGGCTCGTAGACCGACGGGCAGCAGAACACCGTGCAGTTGGAGTAGAGCTCGATGTACTGCTCCTCGCGCAGCTGGGTGTTGATCCACAGGCAGCGCGGCGTCTCCTTCACCTTGGCGGCGATCTCCTCCTCGATCTCCGGTGTGTCGGGCGCCGAGGTGCAGCAGACCAGCCGTACCCCCGGGTCGACGTGCTTCATCGCCTCGAGCAGGTGGACCATGCCCTTCTGCCGGCTGGTGCGGCCCACGAAGAGGATGTAGTCGCCCTCGATGCCGAAGGCCTTGCGGGTGGCCACCGCACTGGAGTGCCTCCAGGTCTTCAGGTCGATGCCGTTGTGGATGACCCGTACCCGCTCCTCGGGGATCTGGAAGTTCGCCAGGATCTCGCCCTTGGACTGGCTGGAGACCGCGATCACCCGGTCCGAGGCCTCCAGGGCCATGCGCTCGATCCACGCGGTCAGGTGGTAGGAGCGGCCCAATTGCTCCTCCTTCCACGGCCGCAGCGGCTCGAGGGAGTGGACGGTGCTCACCAGCGGGATGTCGTAGAGCGTCTTGGCCATGAAGCCGGCCATCGAGGCGTACCAGGTGTGGCCGTGCACCACGTCGGCGTCGATGCGGTCGCGGATGACCGACAGGCCGGTGGAGAAGGTGCCGAGGGTGGAGTTGAACTTCTTGTCCTCGCCCTCCCACATGCGCTGCCAGGCTTGGTAGCCCTTGACCTTGAGGCGGCCCTCGGCCGCGTCCTGGTCGCCGAAGCAGCGGACCACGACGACCATGACCTGGGCCAGCTCACGGGCGAGGTTCTTGATGTGCACTCCCGCGCCTCCATAGACATTGGGCGGGTACTCGCGGGTCACGAAGCAGACCTTCATCGCGCCACCTCCTTGCGGCCCGCGACCTTGACGCTCTTGCCCGAAGCGACCTCCGCGGGGAAGTCCGCCTCCTGCGCCTCGGGGTGCACGATGCAGTTCTTGCCGATGCGGGCGTTGGCGGGAATGCGCGCGTCCATGCCGACGATCGTCGCCCCGCAGGTGAGCGAGAGAGGCATCTCCTCACTCTTGGCAGGGGCTCCGATGCCGATCTGCGCGTTCTTGCCGAACCAGGTGCGCTTGTCGCTGACGACGCCGGTCAGCTTGGCCCCCTCGCCCACCACCACGTCCTCCCAGAGCACGCAGTCGGTGACGACCGCGCCCTTGCCGACCCGGACCCCGGGAGACAGGACGCTGCCCTTGACCGTTCCCTCGATCACGCAGCCGGCGCAGATCATCGAGTCATCGACCTGTGAGCCGGGGGCGTAGCGGGCCGGCGGCGGTGGCGCAGTGCGACGCGTCATGAGATTCGAGCGCACCTCCCAGGACGCGAGATCCACCTGGGGCTTGGCGCCCAGAAGCTGCCGGTGGAAGGCCACGTACTCGTCCAGGCTGCGGGTGTATTCCCAGCCGCCGTGGTGGATGAACCCGTAGGCCCGGCGGCGGGTCATCATGCGCCGCAGCACCTCGTGGATCTGGAAGGTGGGGCTGCCTTCGGCGCCCTGCACCGACTTGCGCAGCTCCTCCACCAGCACCTCGCGCCGGAACACGTACACCGACATCGAGCAGAGGTTGGTGCGCGGGTACTCCGGCTTCTCGGTGAAGTTCATGATCTGGCCGGCGGCGTTGAGCTCGCCCACGCCGAAGCGGCTGGCGTCCTCGCGGGGCACGAAGGCCATCGTCAGATCGGCGCCCTTCTCCTGGTGGAAGTGGAGCAGGTGCTGGTAGTCCATCGCGTAGACATGATCGGCGCTGACCGCCAGCACGTCGTCGGCGCCCGAGCGCTCGATGAAGTCGATGTTCTGGTAGAGCGCGTCCGCCGGGCCGCGATACCACTCGCTGCCGCCCTCCGCGCCCAGGTAGGGCGGAAGGAAGCGCACGCCACGGGTGGTCCCCACCAGATCCCACATGTAGCCGTTGTCCACGTGGTCCATCAGCGAGGACGGCCGAAACTGGGTCAGGATGCCCACCCGGCCTACGCCGGCGTGAGCCAGGTTGGTGAGTGCGAAGTCGATGGTGCGGTAGATGCCCCCGAAGACCACGGCGGACTTCGGTCGGCGCTCGGTGAGGACACTCATCTCCTCCACCCGCCCGCCCGCGAAGATCATGGCGATCGCTGTGCGCATGCGGCCTCTCTTCTGGCTTGTAGGTTGGTGACCTGCGACCCGGGAAGCTTAGAGGGGCGCGAGGGTGGCGGGCAATCGGTTTGGCGCCTGGCCCTCCGCCCGGCTTTCCGAGAGGACGCTCACCGGCAACCGCCTTGGAGCCGAGCTGGACAGGGTTGCCCGACCTCTCCAGTCCCACGGATCGCCCGAATCGTCCGGGCGCGCACGACGCTTCCTGCGGGGTTCACTTCAGCCGGCGGCATCTGGGGCAGAGCTCCTGGCTGGAGATGGACGTCGACGACCGAGAGGGGACCGGGAGCGGACGGCACGAGGTCCACGTCGGTGGCCTTCTCGCATGTCGAACCCCTCGCGCAGAACTCGCCTTCAAGCCTTCATCGGGTCCTGCCTCTCGCTCCCGCAAGGAGCTCTCGGACTGGTGCGCTGCCCAGCTTGCATACGCCCATCGGCCGCCCCAGATTCGCCGGGGAGCTCCGCGACGTGAGGACCCTCGATTCCAATAGAAAAGAGCCCTGCAGCGCCATGGCAAAAACAACGGCGACAGCAGGGCTCAAATACGACC
>JACRCT010001120.1 GCA_016218885.1 Deltaproteobacteria bacterium
CTGGCGCCCGCCGGCAAGCCCGACCAGAAGAAGGGCCCGGCGCGCCTGCGCATGCGCTTCGAGAAGGAGCTCCTGCCCGTGCTGATGAAGGAGCTCGGCCTGAAGAACCGCATGCAGGTGCCGCGGGTCGTCAAGGTCGTGGTCAACATGGGCTTGGGCGAGGCCATCGGCAACCCGAAGATCCTCGACGGCTGCGTCCAGCAGCTGGCGGCGATCACCGGGCAGAAGCCGGTCATCACCCGCAGCCGCAAGGCCATCAGCAACTTCAAGCTGCGCGCCGGCCAGCAGATTGGCGCGATGGTCACCATGCGCGCCGACCGCGCCTGGGAGTTCATCGACCGCCTGGTCAACGTGGCGCTGCCTCGCGTGCGCGACTTCAAGGGCGTCTCGCCCAAGGCCTTCGACGGCCGCGGCAACTACACCCTGGGCCTGCGCGAGCAGATCATCTTCCCGGAGATCAACTACGACCAGGTCGAGAAGATCAAAGGCCTGAACGTCAGCATCGTGACGACCGCGCGCAACGACGAGCACGGTCGTGCGCTGCTCAAGAGCCTGGGTATGCCGTTCAGGACCTAGCGCCGCTTGCATTGGCGGGCGAGGTGGGGTATGTCCCCGCGCCCGCTCAGCAATCGGCGAGCAGAACCGGACGAATTCCCTAGCGGAATCCATAAGACGAAGTCGGAGCGAAGATGGCAAAGCTTTCGAAGATGGCCCAGGCGACGCGCAAGCAGAAGTTCAGCGCGCGCAACTACAACCGCTGCCCGATCTGCGGTCGGCCACGCGCCTTCCTGCGCAAGTTCCAGATGTGCCGCATCTGCTTCCGCGATCGGGCGCTGAAGGGCGAGATCACCGGAGTGATCAAGTCGAGCTGGTAGAGGCCTCGAGACAGAGAAGCACACAGCCTGCCCCGACGGCAGCGGCCGCTGTCGCGGGCGGGAGCTTTACGGACAAGAGGAACCAACCATGTCGATGACGGACCCCGTTGGGGACATGCTCACTCGCATCCGCAACGCATCGCGCGCGGGCCATGAGAAGGTGCTCATCCCCGGCTCGAAGCTGAAGGAGCGGATCGCCAACGTCCTGAGGGACGAGGGCTACATCAAGGATGTGGTCGTGCACCGCGTCGAAGGGCGCGGCGGCGAGATCACTCTGGTGCTCAAGTACGGGCCCAACCGCGAGCCGGCGATCACCGAGATCCGCCGTGTAAGCAAGCCCGGCCTGCGCCGGTACGTGCCCTCGGCCCAGATCCCGCGCGTGCTCAACGGCATGGGCGTGGCGATCTTGTCCACCTCCAAGGGCATCATGGTGGACCGCGAGGCCCGCAAGCAGAACGTCGGCGGCGAATTGATCTGCACGATCTTCTAGCCGCAACCGAGGAACCCTCATGTCGCGCATTGGAAAGCTGCCGATCAAGATCCCAGAGAAGGTCAAGGTCACCCTCGACGGCACCGCGGCCATCAAGGTCGAAGGGCCCAAGGGCAAGATGCGGGTGCCTTTCAACCCGCACGTCAAGGTGGCCGTCAAGGACGGCCAGGTGACCGTCACGCGCTCTGACGAGGAGCGTCTCGCCAGGTCGCTGCACGGCTTGACGCGGACCCTCATCAACAACGCCATCAAGGGCGTTACCGTGGGCTACGAGGAGATCCTGGAGATCTCTGGCGTGGGCTTCAAGGCCGAGGTCAAGGGCAAGATTCTCAATATGGCCCTGGGCTTCAGCCACCCGGTCGACTTCCCGATCCCCGAGGGGATCACGGTGGAGGTCGAGAAGGGCACCCGCGTGACGCTCAAGGGTGTGGACAAGCACTTGGTGGGGATGACCGCCGCGCAGATCCGCGTGATCCGCAAGACGGAGCCCTACAAGGGCAAGGGAATCAAGTACGCGGGCGAGAAGGTCCGCCGCAAGGTGGGCAAGCAGGGTGCGGTCTAGCCCTTCCCTCCTTTTCTCATCGAGGCACGCTCGTGGCGCGCCTC
This sequence comes from Deltaproteobacteria bacterium, assembly GCA_016218885.1. Classification (GTDB taxonomy): domain Bacteria; phylum Myxococcota; class Myxococcia; order Myxococcales; family UBA5297; genus JACRCT01. The sequence goes on from JACRCT010001120.1 coordinate 1,972, forward strand.
GAAGGAGCGAGCCATGAATCACTTGGATGAGAGCCGCCTCAAGCGCAAGCAGCGCATCCGTCGCAAGATTTCCGGGACCCCGGAGCAGCCGCGGCTGACTGTATACAAGAGCCTCAAGCACATCTACGCGCAGGTGGTCGACGATAGCAGCGGGCGCACCCTGGTCTTCGCTTCGGACCTCGACCCCTCCCTCAAGGAGGAGTTCAAGGCGAAGAAGCACAAGAAGAGCGAGGTAGCGCAGAAGGTCGGCGCTCTGGTCGCCAAGAGGTGCGTGGAGGTCAAGATCGAGAAGGTGGTCTTCGACCGCAACGGCTTCCCCTACCACGGGCGTGTCTCGGCCGTGGCTGATGCCGCCCGTAAGGCTGGCCTCAAGTTCTAGTCAACAGTCGACAGTCGACAGCTCGAAGGTCGACTGCAGGAGAAGGACCTTGGCGATTCCTATCAATCCGAACGACCTGGAGCTGACCGACCGGGTGGTGCACATCAACCGCGTGGCTAAGGTAGTGAAGGGTGGCCGCCGGTTCAGCTTCTCCGCGCTGGTGGTGGTGGGCGACGGGGCAGGGCATGTGGGCGTGGGCCTCGGCAAGGCCAACGAGGTGCCTGAGGCCATCCGCAAGGGTGGCGAGCAGGCCAAGAAGCACCTGTTCAGCGTGCCGCTCGAGGGCGACACGATTCCTCACGAGGTGCTGGGGCATTTCGGCGCGGGGTGGGTCCTGCTCAAGCCGGCGAGCGCCGGTACGGGCGTGATCGCCGGCGGCGC
>JACRCT010001121.1 GCA_016218885.1 Deltaproteobacteria bacterium
ACCGTCGGCGCCACCGCCTCGATCGTCAGGTGCTGCGTCACCGTCTGCCGGTTCCCAGCAAGGTCCGTCGCCTCCACCACCACCGCGTTGTCGCCGGCGCTCAGCGCCACAGACGCCGAGAACCTTCCCGCCATCACGAATGCCGGCTCTCCATTCACCGTCACTCCGCCCAGATGCGCGTCCCCTACCTCTCCTTCGATCCGGAACGGCGACGTCGTCACCGCCGCCGGGTTCGTCCCCGGAACGTCGATCGCCAGGTCCGGCGCCGTCCGGTCCACGCTGATGTTTCGCTGCGCGCTCGCCGTCCGCCCCTGGGCATCCGTCACTTCGATGCCCAGCGAGTGCTCTCCCTCCGCCAACGCCAGTGCCGCACTGAAGTACCTTCCGGAGACCGTCGCGCTCGTCCCGTTCACCTTTACCGCCACCGGCAACGTCCCTCCCTGCACCTGCCCGCTCACCCCCACGCTCTGGCTCCCGAGCACCGCTCTTTCGCTCGGCGCGCTCACCATCAGCATCGGCGCTGCCTCCTGCGACACACCCGTGTCCGGCTTCGCGCTCGAGGCGTCCGGGCCTGCCGCTGCCCCTGCATCCGGCCCAGCTACCGCAGCTGCATCGGGTCCAGGCAATGCCCCCGCATCCAACCCTGCCGGCGTCGCTGCATCAGGCCCCGCCTCGCCAGCGTCCGCCGGGATCGCCCGCGTGACCGTCAGCGACCGCTCGGTCTTCAGCCCGTAACCGTCCGTCGCCACCACCACCAGCGTCTTCGGGCCCTCCGCCAGCGTCACGTACGTCTGGAACTCGCCCTGCGTGCTCACTCCCACGCTCGCGCCGTCCACCGTCACAGCCACTTCGTCGCTCGCGTCCCCGGGCGTCACCGTTCCTCGCACCAGGATGCTCTCGGCGATCGTCGTCGTCCCATCCGCCGGCTCGCTGATCGTCAACACCGGCGCTGTCGCGTTCGCACGCACGCTTCGCGTCGCCTGCCCGCTGTTCCCCACGGCGTCCGTTGCCACCGCCGCGATCGTGTTCAGGCCCGTCGACAGGCTCACCGTCGCCGAGAAGCTCCCGTCCCCCTGCACCGCCACCGCAGCCCCGTTCACCGTCAGCGTCACCGCCGTGGCGTCGGTCACCGTCCCCGTTACGCTCACGCTCAACGCCGTCAGCCGCGTCCCTTCCTCCGGTGTCGCGATCACCACCTGCGGCGCCGTGGTGTCTCGCACCACGCTCACCGACGCTCGCGCGCTGTTGCCTGCTGCGTCGAACGCCACTGCCTCCAGGACATTCGTTCCCTCGCTCAGCGTCACGCTGCCTCGGTACTTCCCATCCCCGCCCTTGGTAAGCGTCGTCGCACCGACTGAGACCGTTCCCATCGGTCCGTCGTCGCTCGCCGACACCACCATCTCGACCGTGCCCGCGGTGGTCTTCGTCCCATCTGCTGGCGACTCGATGGCCACCGTCGGCACCTGGGTGTCGATGTAGAAGCTCCGGCTCGCCTGGGCCTCGTTCAAGGCTCTGTCGCTGGCAACTACCTCAATGACGTGCGGGCCTGCTCCAGAGATCACCGCGCCGCTCTCGATGCTGCTCCCACCCTCTGTCCCCGTCACCGATTGCAGATACAAGTCCGTGGCAGTGAACGTGATCGTCGCTGGAGAATTGCGCCGCTCCCCTTCCACCACTCCGGCGATCTCGATCTGCGGCGCCGTCCAGTCGACTACGAACCGCGCAATCGCCCCCCCTTCATTCAATGCAAGGTCCACCGCATTCGCGACCAGCGCATATTCCCCCTGCTCCGTGATGGTTGTCCCGCTCGCGAAGACCAGCTCGTTCAGCGTCACTGTGCTCGAGAAAGGATTCGCATCGGACACCGTCACTACCGGAGTCACCGCAACCTTGTAATGATGCGTGTCCTCCACGCCCTGAATTCCGACTTCGGGTGCCGTGTCATCGATGGTGAAGTGAATCGACTGTGTCGCGCTCAGTCCAGCCGCGTTCGTCGCGGTCACCACCAGCTCATGCGGCCTCTCCGCCGTCACAGCGCTTCCGTTCACGAACTCCTGTCCGTTCAGGGTCGCAGACGACGACACCAGATACGGATCGCTCGCGCTCCACGATGGCACCACCGGGCCGCGCACCACCGTCCCATCGGCGACCCCTTCAATGACGATCGTCGGCGCCTGCGCTCGCGACGCCACGCTTCGGCACACCCGATGCCGATTCCCGCAATAGTCCGCAGCAGTCGCCGTGACCGCCTGCGCTCCAGCCACCAGTGGTACTTGTGCGCTGTACCCTCCGGCCCTCAGGCTTGCCGACTGCCCGTTGACGTCCACTCCAACTACGTCCGACCCTCGCGTACCTTCTACCGATGCTGTCGTCGTCCCCAGCACCGCCCGGTCTGCCGGAGCCGTCATTCCCACCTCTGGGCCTGTCGTATCGGCATCTAGCACGAGGGCCCGCACCGATCCGCCCGGCTGCCCAGTCGCCCGCATCGTCAGCGTGTTGCCCGCACCCAGAGCCACCGCCTTCGCGCTCGCCGCGTCGCTTCCCCTCATGTTCGAGGCCACCGCCACCCCGTTCAGTTCCACGTCCACCTTCGTCCCGTTCCCTCCCGCCGGGATAAGCACCACCACCCCGAGTGCGCTGCCGTCCGGCCTCGCGAATACCCTCGTGACCGTGTTCGGACCTCCCGTCGTGCGCGTCACCGTCGCATCCACCAGCGAGCAGGGAACGCTCCCCAGCGAGGCCACCGACACCCGCGCGCTCCCGCCGCCCGTCGCTCGCACCTTCAGCACGCTCTGCGCGTAGAGCGCCACCACTCCGGCCGCGTGCGTCTGCCCCGCGTTCAGCGTGATGCTCGCCCCGCTCCCGCCCGACGCCGGCCCCACCACCACTGTCGCTCCGGTTGCGTTCCCCACGCCCTGGCCGTCCCCGTTCTGCACCACCACCACGCCCCACCCGGCGCTCGTCACTGAGAAGGGCAGCGCGCGCTCGATCCCGTCCCCCGGTACCACCATGGGGCCGCCGATCCACCCTGCCGCGACGCTCTCTGCTGCCACCCCGCCGCACTGGTCCGGCACCGCCTCCAGCGCCCTGGCCACACGCTCGACCGCCGCAGGAGCAGTAGCCGCAAGCTCCGGCCCGGGGACACTCCTCTCCCCATCGCATGCCAGCATCTGCGCCAGCAGCAACAACACGAGTGCGGAGCTGACTCTGGGCGTCCGAGCCCTCCGCCACATGCGCGCCCCTCGGATCTTCACGGCGGTACAGTACCGGACACCGCCTCCTTACGCACCGTCCGTGCTTCCCTTGGAGTCCGCGATGCCAGCCCCCCGCTGCGCCTACGACCACCGCCTTCGAGACCTTGCTTGCGAAGAGGGCGACCCTAGCGCTGTCACATGCCTCGGCGTGCCGCGCTCCACCGCTGTGAGCTGGATTCGCCGCGGCCCTCGCGACGTCATTTCCGCCGACCTGGTCTCCGGCGACGCCCTTGAACTCCAGACCCAGATAGTCAGGCTCCAGCGCCGCATCGATCTGCTCCTTGCCGTCGTCCGCCTCCTCTTCATGCTCGTCCGCCTCTCAGGAGCTCGCCTCAACCAAGACCGTCTGCCCGAGGGCTCCGTCAAGGCCACCGTCCTCGACGCCATCTCCCGCGCCACCAAGTCCATCCCCCTCGCCATCGCCCTGCGCGTCCTCGGCCTCTCCTCCTCCCGCTACCACGCCTGGCGCAAGCTCGGTCTCGACTGCCTCCTCGACGACCGCCAGAGCTGCCCCAAGACCTCCCCCACCCAGCTCACCGCCGCCGAGATCTCCTCCATGCACGAGCTCGTGACCGACGAGGCCTATCGCCACGTCCCCGTCTCCCGCCTCGTTCTCCTCGCCCAGCGCCTCAAGAAGGTCGTCGCCTCCCCGGCCACCTGGCGCAAGCTCATCCGCGAACGCGGGTGGCTTCGTCCTCGCCGCCGCCTCTATCCGGAGAAGCCTACTGAGGGACTTCGCGCCTCCAAGCCCAACGAGTATTGGCACATCGACGTCACCGTCATCCGCCTTCTCGACGGCAAGCGCGTCTACCTCCACGCCGTCATCGACAACTTCAGCCGCCGCATCCTCGGCTGGAAAGCCGCTCTCCGCCTCGAACCCAAGACCACCTGCGCCGTCCTCGAGGAGGCCGCCAAGACTCTCCCTCCCGACGGCAAAGCCGCCGTCGTCACCGACTCCGGCGTCGAGAACGTCAACTCCACCGTCGATGCTCTCCTCGACCTCGGGCGCCTGCATCGCATCCTCGCCCAGGTCGACATCTCCTTCTCCAACTCCATGATCGAGGCTTGGTGGCGCTCCCTGAAACACCACTGGCTCTACCTCAACCAGCTCGATTCTCTCGCCGCCGTCGAGCGTCTCGTCGCCTTCTACGTCGAACAGCACAACTCCGTCCTTCCTCACTCCGCCTTCGCCGGCCAGACACCCGACGAGGTCTTCTTCGGCACCGGCGCCAACGTCCCCGACCAACTTGCCCAGGCTCGCCGCCTTGCTCGTCAGGCCCGCATCGCCGCCAACCGCTCCCTCAAATGCGTGGACTGCCGACCTCCCACGCCCATGCCTCCGGACTCCTCGATCACGCCTGATTCCAGACCTCCTGACATGGTCCCCGGCGCTCACTGCAGGATGTGAGAGCCGCGGCGGACATGGGTGCGGACCAATACCTGTCCGGTTCTTCGCGCGACGCCGGTTGCCAGAGGTGCATCTTCACTCTTGAGGGCGGGC
>JACRCT010001122.1 GCA_016218885.1 Deltaproteobacteria bacterium
CGGCACCACGCTGCCCTATGCGCTGGCTCCCCAGTTCCAGACTCGCGTGGTGGGAAATGGGGTGGCCCTGACCTTCGAGGACGTCTCGGGGAACATCGCGGGCTTCGTGTTGCGGCGGGACCTCCCCGCCGACATCGACCCGTTGGACCCCGGAGCGGCAGAGAAGGTGGCGGTGCGCGAGATCGAGGCGCTCGACTCGCTGGGCGGCGCTCCGGTGCTGTCCGAGCGGGCGGAGCGCTTCACCCGCGTCTTCGAGCAGCGCACCGTGTCCAGCAGCCAGGAGCTGACCTTCGCCAGCGAGACCGATGCCTTCGCGGCTCGCAATCGGCTGGTGAGCTCGTTCGCCAACGTCGACCCCGCCTCCGTCGCCGACCTGCTCGCCCCGCCGCCGGGCGCGCGGTCCGCGAGCGGCCTGGTCTTCAACGTCATGGTGCGGGTGATCCCCGGGCACCTGGTCATCGCCGGAGCGGCCACCCCCAAGGCGCTGTTTGCCGAGAACCAGACCGTGCTGGGCGACCTCACCAACGGCACCCACCTGGGCGACCCGGGCCAGACCCTCTCCGAGTCTTGCGAGCACCGGGTGATGCCCGAGCTGAAGAGCGACTTCCTCTTCGTGGTCGACAACTCGGGCTCCATGCAGGAGGAGCAGCAGGCCCTGTCCCGCGCCGCGTCTTCCCTCTACAACGCGTTGCGGTCGAGCGGGATGGACTTCCGCCTGGGCGTCATCTCCACCGATGGCGAGGTGCTGCGCGGGAGCGGCTTCACCCGCGACCTGCAGGAGTTCCAGCAGGCGGTGAAGGTGGGCATCAACGGCAATGCCATGGAGATGGGCCTGGAGTACGGGCTGCGGGCGATCTCCACCGCGCGGGCGGCGACCGATCCCGCGCGACAGCGGCGCGAGGGGGCGGGGCTGGTGGTGGTGTTCTTCAGCGACGAGAACGCCGTCAACCTGCGAGAGACCGCGGACTATGCCCGCTCGTACCGCGACGAGGGAGCGGTCTGCTACGCCCTCGTGGGCCCCAAGCCGAGCGGGTGCTCGCGGGTGGGGCTGGGCAAGGCCAATGCCGGCACCGCCTACATCGACGTCGCCAGCTCGACCGGCGGCACCAGCGGCAGCATCTGCAACCCCAACCTCTCCGAGACCATCCAGGAGGTGCTCCTGGGGGCCTTGGGCTCGGCGAGCCGCTCACCGCTGGAGCGCAAGCCCATCTCCGGTTCCCTATCGGTGCGGACCGAGGTGGCCGACCCGCCACACAGCCGGCTCAATGGCTTCGACTACGATCCCGGGACCAACACGATTCTGTTCTTCGGCGAGGTTCCGGCGTCCGAGTCCAGGTTCGACACGGTCTACCGGTACTTCGTGGACATCGGCTAGCCCTACTTTCGCATCTTGAGCCCGTTTTCCGAGCAGCCTGGGCAGTGTGGTATCTCCTCGCCCGCCCAACACCAGACTGGAGAGTCGATCATGAAGCGCTTCGTCGTGTTGTCCCTGTGCGCCCTCGTGCTGGCCTGCAAGCAGAACGCTGCGGAGACCAAGGTCCAGCCCAAGCCCGAAGAGAAGATCGCGAAGGCCGAGCCCGCCCCTGCCGCACCGGTCGTCAAGAAGGAGGCACCGGCGCAGGACGCGAAGGTGACCGTGGACGAGGGCCTGGTGAAGAAGTACCTGGCCTACAAGAAGGAGTCGTTGGAGCTCGCCAAGAAGGCGATCGAGGAGATGGCTGCCAACGTGAAGGACCACCAGGACAAGGGCGCGGTAGGAGCGCTCGGAATGCTGAAGGATGGCGAGCAGATCAACAAGAAGCACGAGGAGGCCCAGGAGGCGGCTCAGGCCAAGGTGGGCCTGAGCGACGCTGAGCTGAAGGCGCTCGAAGAGGTGGTCTCGGACGTCGTCACTGCCCGCATGCTCTGGGACAAGACGGGGGCGGGCACCCTGGCCACCATGGAGGCGCAGGTGAAGGCCCAGGTGGCGGCGTTGCCCGCCGAAGAGCGCGCCAAGGCCCAGGCCGAGATGGGGCAGATGATGAAGTCCATGACCGACATGCGCGACTGCACCGAGGCGCGAAAGAAGCACGGCGATGCGGCGGTCAATGCCGTCCTGGCTCACGAAGCCGAGCTCAAGGAGGCCCAGCTGGCCGGCCTCAAGATGCTGGGTGGAATGAAGTAGCGTCCCTCAGAACCGGACGTAGAAGCCCAAGGTGCCGTTGACGCCCCACTGGAAGCCGTTGCCGGGCAGCTCGATGGGGACCGCGGGGAAGCGGACGACGTCGGTGCCCTTGATGGCGCGGATGCCTCCCTGCGCGAAGAGGCCCACGTACTCCCCAAGGGGCACGCCGAACAGGGTGGGGGCGGGGATGTCGACCCCGCCGGACGCCTCGCCGATGACCGCCTCGCTGTTGACGTCGCTCACGCTGGCCGCGGTCTCGGGGGTGTCGCCGAAGCTGGCGCTGTAGTAGCGCCGCCCGATGCCGCCGGAGAGGCCCAGGTACAGCCGGAAGATCTCGAAGGGGAAGAAGACCCGGGCGCCGACGAGGAAGTGGATGGTCTTGACCTCCACGAACCGCGCGCCCTTGGCGGGGTCGGACTCGGGGTAGCTCTCCATGTGGTTGGCGCCCAGCTCCGCGGTCAGGCCCCAGCGCTCGGAGAACTTGAGCTCCGCGAGCACTGCTCCGCCCATCAGCGACCGGTTGCGGTAGAGCATCGTCGGGTCGTCGCGCGAGACGGCGATGCGGTTGAACGAGAGCAGCGTCTGGAACGCGGGGGCGAGGGAGAACGGGCGCCGGCGGCGGACCTCGACCTCGCTTCTCTGCTCCTGGGGCGACGAGCGGCCATCGGTGACCTCGACGGCGAAGGTGTAGGTGCCCACCTCGGCGGCGGTGAAGCTCGCTTGGGGCTGCTCCGGGTTCTCGAGCAGGGCCGGGGGGCCGTCGAGCTGCTGCCAGCGGTAGCGCAACGGGTCGCCGTCGGGGTCGAAGCAGCGCGAGGCGTCGAGCGAGACCTTGTCCTCCTCGTGGGCGACCACCTTCTTGGAGACGGCGAGGCGCGGCGGCTGGTTGCGCGAGGAGACCTGGGCACCGATGAGGTCGGTCACCGCGCTCTTGACGGCGTTGACCAGCCCCTGGCTTTCCACCGGCACCGTGCGGATGACGCGGCCGTCGACCTTGCCGGTCCGGGTGTCGATGACGTGCAGGGTGAGGACGAAGGCGCTCTCGACCTTGCCGATCTGCCCGCTGACGATCTTCTGGACGCCCAGGGCGCCGACCAGAGCGCTCACACAGCCGTCGTCGGTGCAGCCCAACATCTCTTTCTGGCGCTCCACGTCGAGCAGCGCCGCGACCTCGCGCCGGGTGATGGGCTTGACGTCGTCGTAGCGCCCGACCTCCGCGGCCACGATGGCGGTGAGGTTCTGCGCCAGCTCCGCCGGCGCGCCCACCGCGGCCAGGTCGAGCACCGCCACCTGGGTCTGCTTGCCCTTGTTGCGCGGGGCGGGTTGGACCGCAGCGACCTGGGCGGCAGAAGAGGGAGTCGCAGGGGCCTGCTCCGCCCGCGCGGCGGTGAGCGACAGGACGAGTGCCAGCGGCGCGAGGAGCAACGCGGCACGAAGGCGGGACATCGGATGCACCTCGAGGGGTGAGCGGGGCTGGGGCGTGAACCGGGCCGAGGATAGGCGGGCGATCGCTCGGGCGGCAATCTTGGCCGCGCGTCGGGGGTCGAGGCGCAGGAGCACCATCGCCCGTCTCCAGGTTGCCGTGCCACTGGTTGGGGTTGAGCTCGACGTCCGCCGCCAGGTGCCGCGCGTCGCGAACGTGGCCGCAGTGGTAGGCGCCCAGCGCGAACCGCCTCCGGTCCTTCTACTTCACCGTGGGGCTCGACCGCGACCCGCCCCGGTCGATCACCAGACGATGCGCTCCGGCGAGGTTCTGCTGGCCCGAGATCCGCGCGGTGGGGCAGGTCGAGCCGCGGCTGGCCGAGGCCGCCAAGGCTTCCCCGCTACTTCGCGCGCGCCAGAGCCCCTCATGACCAGCATCCGGGTCGAGCACGACGACGCCGGCCTCGAGCGCTTCGTCCAGGCCCGGCTCGAAGAGACGTGGACAGACGCTGGACCGAGGTCAACAGACCTTCACCAGCGTCCCGTCCCACGCGCTACACCGGAGCAGAAGCAGCTCACTCCCACTCCGGTCCTCTGGGTGCCGTGCAGACTATTCGTCGTCGTCCATGCTGAGTGCCGGCGGGCCCTGGGTGCCGGTCCCTCCGCCTTGCCCGTCACCCCCCTGGCCGCCGCCGCCACTACCCGGCTTGGGCGCGGGCGCGGGCGCGGACGGGCCGGGCCTTCGGTGGTCGGGCTCCGGGTCGTTCGCCCACCAATCATCCTGATCCGGCGGGCGGGGCAGCGGAGCCCCTGGAGGAATCGGCGGCATCTTGATGGGGCTCGACGGCGGCGGTGGGCGGATGGGGCTGGCCTGGAGGCTGCCCGGCATCATGCTCATGTTAGGTTTTCGCCCGGGTGCGGGTGGCTGGCTTGTCGGCCCGTCACTCGAGCAAACGCCGCCGCCGCCGCGGTCATCGATGGACTGGTTTGGCTCCCCGTCGCCGCCTCCTCCAGTGTCCTGGCTGGAGGCCGCCGGAGTCTCAGGCTCACCGAGATCTCCCGACGCACCGCCGCCGCCCGATTCGCCCCCGCCGAAGCTCGGCCTGCCTTCGAAAGTGTCGGCCAGCGTGTTTCCCAATCCGCCGTTGTCGTCCTCTTCGTCTGGTGCGCCCATGTTCCTCCCTGAAGTCGCGTGCGGATGGACCGCTCCGGTACCCGCATCACGACGGTGGTTCGCGCGTTCGAAAAGCGAACGTGTTTTCGAGAATGGACGCCGAGCAGCGCGTGACTGGCTTCGGCTTTCCCGAGTTTTCAGCTAGCCCCCGCCCTGCCATCCCCCAAGATCTAGGCGCGCAAGTGTAGGCACCGGGATGCGGCAGTCAACGGGCGTTGGCGAGTGGGCCCGACCCGGTCCCTCCGCAGCCAGCCGTCCCCGGCGCCGATCGCCGAGCCCGGACGGCTCGTGCGGCGAGTTGCCGAGGCTTGCGATGGCATGGACGGAGGTCACTTGCCTCCTGATCACCGATGCAGGCGGGCCTCGTCGTCGGCCTGGGTCGAGCCGGAGCATGAGGTCGACTCCGGTGGGTGGGGGTACCGCTCGTCGATGCCCGAGTAGACCGGCGGCAGCTCGATGCTCTCCTGCCGCGGTATCCGTCGAGCAGGCAGCGTCGGTGGCGCCCTGGCTTCGATGCCCAGCTCATCGAGGATCTTCCGGGTCCCCGCCACCGACGGGGCTCGTGCCTCCAGCAGCTCTGCTTCCGCCGTTTGGCCTGTGCAGCCTTGCCTTGTGCTGTCAACTCCAGCAACTCTGGCACACCAGGAGGTCGGTCTCCTCACTGGGCCTCGATCCCCGGTTTTCGGATTCGGAGCCTGGCCCCGGTTTGCGGTTTTGCGCCAACACATCGACAGGGCCGTCAATTGTGTACGCAGCGTACGGTATATGTGTCGCTCTTAGGGGAGTTGTGAGAGACGCCGAAAGTAAACGTGACGCCCCAGGCCCAATCGGTGACGGTCAGATACTGTGTCGAGGTCCAGTAGTAGTCGTCCGGGGCGTTGGGGAATGCGGTCGTGTCGATGGTTGGTCCCGAGCTCCTGAAGTCGACCAGCGTCTCCAGCTCC
>JACRCT010000114.1 GCA_016218885.1 Deltaproteobacteria bacterium
GCGTGGGGCTCGACCCGCGCGTGTGCGACAAGGCGGAGGAGAACTTCAAGACCAGCGCCGGGCCACTGGGGCGCGCGCTGCAGGCGCTCGAGGCCCGCCAGGCCGAAGCCGATCAGTCCCGGCGCGCGCTCGAGGAGGAGCGCCAGACATTGGCCTCCCAGAGCGAGAAGCTCGCCCGGGAGCGCGAAGCCGTGCACGAGCGCGAACGGGCCATCGAGGCCGAGGCCCGCGTCGAGCTCGTGGCAGAGGTCGAGCGGGTGCGCGGCGAGGTCAGCCGCATCCTCGCCGGCCTGCAGGCAGCGCCGAGCGGGCGCGCCGCGGTGGACGCGCAGTCCCAGCTAGCCAAGCTCGCCCGGACCGAGGAGAAGAAGTTGGCGGTCGAGACCGCCGCAGCGCAGACCGCGCCTGAGCGGCTGCCGGAAGGCGCGGCCATCGCCGTCGGAATGCGAGTGCGGGTTCCGACCCTCGGCGACGCCCAGGTGCTCGAGGTCTCGGGCGATGAGGCGGTGGTGCAAGCGGGTGCGCTCAAGGTGCGGCGCAAGCTCAAGGACCTGGTGGCTCTCAAGGGCCAGGCCAAGACCGCGCGCCTGGGAGGCAAGAAGGGCGAGAAGCTCAAGCTGGCCGAGCAGGCGGCACCCCAGGCGCTGGACTTCGGCAGCCACCGCATCGACGTGCGCGGGATGCGCGCCGAGGACGCCCTGCGCGCCGTCGAGACCTTCCTCGACCGCAGCTATGGCGAGGGCAAGCCGGGCGCGGCCGTCCATCACGGGCTGGGAACCGGTGCGCTCAAGGCCACCCTGCGCGAGTACCTGAAGGGTTCACCCTACGTGCGGTCTTTCCGTTCGGGGGCCGAGCACGAAGGCGGCGAGGGCGTGACGGTCGTCGAGTTCAAGGGCTAGTGCCAGCCGCCCCAAATCCTCCGCGGGTTCTTGGTTCGGCAACAGGTTTCCGAGCCGCGCGTTTCCGAGCCGCGCGCGTAGCAAGCGGTTACGTCGCGACGGGAGCACCCAGCCCGCACTTGGACGTCCAGACGGAGCACGGCGGTCGGCCGACTCGTTGCTGGGCGGCGAGCACAATTTCTCGCTGGTGATGCCGGAATGAGTTCTCCGCCGCCGTAGCGCCCCAACTTCGGCACTTGTGCCGAAGTGACTCTGCTCAGGGCGCCGTCTCACCTCGCAGCCCTCCACTTCGGCACTTGTGCCGAAGTGACCTCTGCTCAGGGCGCCGTCTCGCCCCGCAGCCGCTCCACTTCGGCACTTGTGCCGAAGTGACCTCCGCTCTGGGCGCCGTCTCGCCTCGCAGCCCCTCCACTTCGGCACTTGTGCCGAAGTGACTGCCGCTGAGCGCCAGCTGGCGGGGCGAGAACGGTCCGTTCGAACGGACTGATTCTTTGCACATGCTGGAGTGGAGGGGAGGTGCCGCCCTCAGCGGAGCGTCTCCACGAAACGCTCGACCTCCATCCGGCTCGCACCGGAGGCACGGCACAGCACGTCGATGACCGTATCCGGGTCCTTGGTTGCGAGCAGATTGAGCGCGTACTCGCGCTGGTCCTCGAGAGCACCGCGGGCGAGTGCCCCGGCAGTGGGAAGCATCTGCAGCCACAAGAAGTGGGCGAGGTTGTTGGCCACGAAAGCGAGGTTGACGAAGAACGAGATCATGCCCCACCAGCCGAACACCACGGTGTGCAAGGTCATCGCCGAGAAGAGCTCCGAGCCGCAGCGCCGGCAGGTGGTGGCGGAACGGCTCTCGAACCGGAACATGACGACCATCCCGGTGTTCTTGAAGAAGCGGACGGAGGCCACCGGCGCGAGTTGCCCGCAACCCTCGCAACGCTGCCGACGGGTCGGTAGCAGGCCAGAGCCGCGCGCCGCGCGGATCGCCATGGCAGCAGCCGCGCCAAGCCCGACGATGACGAGAAGCACCATTGCTGCAGTCATGCAGCCTCCGCTGGGCGATCGATGCTCAGAACCCTGTGCATGGAAGGGGAGAGGCTACACCCATCCCCCGCCGAGGCGAGGGATTGAAATCGGTGTCAGCCCTCGGCGAGAGCGGACCACCACGTGCGCGACGACCTCCAGCGAGAACCCTTCAGAGGAACCCGAGCGCTTCTCCGCCAGGACCCGCAATCGTCGGGTTCACTCGAGTGATGGCCGCCCCGCGCCCGCAACCCGGATCCCCAGCCGCTTGCAACGCTTGGAGATGGTAGAGCGGTCCACGCCCAGCGCCCGAGCCGCGCGCGCGACCACGCCGCCACAGCGGGCGAGCTCGGCCTCGATGAGCGAACGCTCGAGATCCTCGAGCGCCTTGGGGAGCGTTCGCTTCGGCACCTCCCGCTGCTCCAGGCTCAGCGTCTCGCGCACCAGGTCAGCGTCGATCCTCCCGTCCTGGGGTGCGAGCAACAGCAGCCGCTCCAAGGTGTGCAGCAGCTCGCGGGCGTTGCCCGGCCAATCGTGCGCCTCGAGCAGCGCCATCGCCTGCGCAGTCAGACCGCGCGCGGCCATGCCGTGTCGCTCGGTGAGGCGATCGAGGAAGTGCAGCGCCAGCACCGGGACGTCCTCGCGGCGATCGCGCAGCGGCGGCAGCTCGATCACGAACGAGCGCAGCCGGTAGTAGAGGTCCTTTCGGAAATGGCCGGAGGCGGCCAGCGCTTCCAGGCTGCGGTGGGTGGCGGAGATCACCCGCACGTCCACCGTGCGCGCCTTCGTCTCGCCCACCCGGCGCAGCTCGCCGCTCTCGAGCACGCGCAGGAGCTTCGCCTGCATCGAGGGCGGCATCTCCCCGACCTCGTCGAGGAAGACCGTGCCCCCGTCGGCAGCCTCGAACAGCCCTGCCCTCTCGCCCATCGCGCCGGTGAAGGCGCCGCGAGCGTGCCCGAACAGCTCGGAGTCGAGCAGCCCCTCGGTCAGCGCCGCGCAGTTCTGCGCCAGCAGCGGCCGGTCCCGGCGCGACGAGAGGGCGTGGATGGCGCGGGCGACGAGGTCCTTGCCGGTGCCGGTCTCGCCCAGGATCAGGACGCCGGTAGAGACCGGCGCCACGCGCTCGACCAGCGCGAACACACGCCGCATCGCCGGGCTCTCGCCCACCAGCTCCTGCAGGCGCTCCGGCTCGCGGACCCGATCGCGCAGGTACTCGTTCTCGCGGCGCAGGTGGTCGAGCGCGCGGCGACGCTCGGTGGTGAGGACCTTGTTGGCCTCGTCGGCGACGAAGCCCTCCACCGCGCGCCGCACCAGGCTGCGCAGCTCCAGCGGCTCGATGGGCAGCCGGGCAAACGAGACGCGGGCGTTGCGGGCGATCATCGGCTCGATAGCCGGCACCGCCTGTCGCCCCAGGTAGAGCAGCGGCGGCTGGCGCTCGATCTCCCGGCTCTCGGTGATGCGCCGCAACAGCTCCAGCGCGCGGATGGGCCCCTGCGCCTCGCCCAGCAGGATGAGCCCGACCTGCCCGACTTGCGCAGCGGCGAACAGCTCCTGCTCCGTGGAAACGGTGTGCAAGGGGAAGAGATCGCCGAAGGCCTGCGCGCAGGCGTCGTCGTCTGCGAGCCCGAGGCCGACCACCCGGTAGCGGAAAGACTCGATGAAGCGGCGGATGCGCTCGAGCCCGGCTCCGGGCAGCGACGCGAAGCGCACTCCCATGCCCACTGCACGCTCGCCGCGGTGATCGCGCACTGCGGGGTCGACCCAGGCCACCTCCGCAGTCGCCTCGATCGCCGCGCCCCCGTCAGGCAGGGCGATGGCCAGGTGCATCGAGCGCCCCAGCGGGACGTCCTGCGCCGTCAGCCCCGGCGCCTTCAGATAGACGCCGCCGCCGCTCAGGTTCCAGGCGTACATCGTCCCCAGCGGCGAGGGCCCGCTCGCCTCCACGCGGGCGAAGACCGGCACGCGCGCTTCGCGGTGGGCTTCAGAGCTCACGGGGGCTCCTGCTTTCGGCGCTGAGGATCGTCACGGTGACGGGCCCTCCGTCACGCCGCCCCAGTGCCGGCCGGGCTGCGGGGGGTGGGCTCGCCGGCGAGCCTCGCCACCGGGGAGCGCCGCCGCAGGCGACCCGAAAGAACCCCTGCGAATCCGGCGTGTTCGTCCGGCCCGCAAGTTGAACTGCCGAACGGTGTCCTCCTTCCTCGGATACCTAATGACCGCGCGCACCTCCGTCTACACTTGCTTGCTGTCGCTTGCCGTGCTCCCCGCATGTGTCGGCCTGGTCGTCGACTCGACGGCAGAGGCCCCGGACGCAGGGGTGACCGCCCACGAAGGCACTCTGACCATCACCTCCCCCCTGCAGGTCGATCGCGCCGCAGCGATGCCCGGCGAACTGCTGCGGGCGAAGGTGACCTACACCTGGAAGGGCACCGCGAGCTTGCTGGTACGCAAGGTAGTGATCACGGCCCGCCCGTCCGGGGGAGCCCAAGCAGGCGCGCCGGTCCTGAGCTTCTCGCCGAGCGTCGGCGAGAGCACGCTCGTGACCGGGTCGACGATTGCCATCGACGCCGCGCTCGCGCTCGACCCCGCCACGCCGGCCGGGGCGTGGGAGGTCTACTCCAGCTACCAGGACGAGGACGGCGGCTGGCAGAACGGACCGGGCGTGCTCGTCTCGGTCATCGCGCCTCACCCGGACGCAGAGGCGCCGGGCCTCGACGCGAGCTCGCCTGGTCGCCCTGACGCCGAAGCCCGGCCGGGCTTCGACGCCGCCTCACCGGACCTGGATGCGAGCGCTCCCGCTCTGGACGCCGCAGCGCCAGGCCAGGATGCGAGCGACCCGGGGCCCGACGCCAGCGCGCCCGGTCCGGACGCAGGAATCGCTCTCAGCAGACGCTGGCTGGCGACCTCGGGAAACAAGATCGTCCATGCCGACGGCACGGTGTGGGCGGGCCGCGGCATGAACCTGCCCGACACCCGCGGCTGCGACGCCTGTGCCTTCAACGCGCCCAACGTCGGCGAGGTCCTGCGTCGCATCGATGAGGCGGTGGACGTCTGGCACGCGAGCTTCCTGCGCCTGGACCTCGCGAGCTTCGCCAGCGCGGGCGGCCGCACCCAGTGGCAGCAGGTGACGCAGGACGCCGAGTACCTCGCCGACGTGCAGGCCATCGTCGATCACGTGGGGACCAAGCAGGACGTCTACATCCTCCTCTCGCTCTGGGTGGACCCGACGTTCTCAGCGGCGGGGTGGCCCACCACGGCGACGATCGACACCTGGCGGCTGCTGGCGGCGACCTTCCGCGACACGCCGCACGTCCTCTACGGCTTGTCGAACGAGCCGCAGGCCAACTACAACGGCAGCCAGGACGCGGCCTGCTGGGCGGCGATGAATTCCACCGCGGCGGCCATCCGAGAGGTCGAGGATGCCTACGGCACGCCCCACCACGTCATCGCCGTCCAGGGCACGCGGTCCTGGGCGCGGGTCCTCGACTACTACCTCGCGCACCCCATCACCGCCGGCGGAGGCGGGAACATCGCCTACGAGACGCACGTCTACGACCCGACGAGCAGCTTCCAGGCGCGCTTCGTCGACCCATCGGAAAGCCTGCCGGTGATCATTGGAGAGTTCGGCCCGGTGGACTGGGCGGGGATGGCGCTGCAGGACTGCGACAACCTCATGGCCAGCGCCGACTCGCTGCAGGTCCCCTGGCTGGCGTGGACCTTCCACATGCGCTGCCCGCCCAACCTGCTCCAGGACTCCTCCAACGGCAGCTGTGGCGTGGACATGGCCCTCGTGCCCACCGCGTGGGGGCAGCTCGTCAAGGACCGGCTGGCCGTCCCGGCCTCGCCTTGACCCGCGGGTGGACGTCCAGGCTGTTGTCACGCTCGTCATTGCCTCGCACCAGGGACGAGCACGCGGCCCTGCACGGGGCCCACCCTAGGGAGCTCGTCGGGAGTGAAGCCGCGCGAGCGGGCTCTCGAAAGACTCATTCGCTCGCGGGCGGCTCCTCCCCCAAGGAGAAGTGGAAGACCTCGCCCGACTCGCCTAGAAGGCGGCGAAGCTCCACAGCTGCCCCAGGGGCCTCGGGATGGTCGGCGAGCAGGTAAGCGAGACTCGCATGCCCCTGGGCCAGGGTGCGCAGGGCCCGGCGTTCGAGCACGTGGAAGAGGTTGGCGGCCGTAGCCGGGGTCGGAGTGCCCAAGACCACGAGGATGTCGATGGCATCTCTGCGCTCGGGGTCGACGAAGTCGGGAAACGCGGGGGGCTCCGTCGCGGCGCGCAGCGACGGCAGTTCCATCGGGAGGTGCCTCCCGGCCACGCGAAATACTGAACGAAGGAGCTTCTTCTCCTGGCCGACCTGGAAGAGAAAGGGACAGGACTCGGTTGCCGGTGAGCTCTGGGTCGGGCGCAGCTCGGACAGGTATAGGAACCGGTGGGCTGGCTCGACCCCGAACTCGCCGAGCCCGTCGAACACGACCTGTTCGACATCCTCGAAGACAGGCATGGCCCCGGCCTCCGGCGGCTCGGACGGGCTGGTGGCGTCCCCGAGGCTCTTCCCGTCGCGGAACGTCTGCCACATCCCGATCAACGAGTTGCCCGTGACGTTCACCCAGCGGGCAGTGCAGTGCAGCTCCTGCGAGAGCCGCGCGGCGAGGTCGGGCAGCAGCTCGTTGCGGGAGCTGTCGATGAGCGTCGCGGCCCCGCCCTTCCCCGGCAGCACCACTGTGTACCGACTTCGCCGCGACCCCAGCTCCGTGGAAAAGTACGGGGAATCATCCTTGGCGAACTCCTCGCGGCAGTCCGGAGACGCCGCCCACGCTTCGAGGTGTTTCCCGACGTAGTCCAGGAGGTCGCGGTAGGCGCAATCGCGGACGTACACCTGGGTGGTCATGACGCTCACGGAGACCTCTTACGTGTTTTGCCGAGAATTGGGTGGCTGAAGGCGTGCCGTCAGCTCCTCGACGAGCCCGTCGCGGTCATAGCATGTCACCTCGACCACTTCGACGTCCGGGCGCGCCTTTGCCTCTGCGATGAGACCTGTCCCACGCTGAGCGACCGTTGCCAGCAGCGTCACGTCCGCGCCGAGCAGCTGCCGTACCGCGGCCACGAACCTCGGGGAGAGGCACTCCATCTTTCCGATCTCGTCGAGGACGAACAGGTCCACGCCTGCGCGCACCGCGATGGACGGAAGCGCCGTCGCCTCGAACGAGTGCAACTGCACCGTGTACCGACCTAGCCGCGGGCCCTCGGTGCGCGCCGTCGTAGCCAGTCGTCCGCGCTTGCCGTCGAGCGTGACCACCAGGAAACCGGTACGCCCGTGCGCTCCGCGCTCCTCAGCGGTGTAGAAGCCGGATACCGCCAGCCCCTGCCCCTGAAGCTGCTCGGCGACCGCGCGGATCAGCGTCGTCTTGCCGATGCCGGGCACGCCGGTGAGGAGGATCTTGGAGGCGGGAGTCACCCCTCGAAGCTAGCCCTCCTGGTGCGGCGGGGCCCGCTCGCCTTAAACGAGGGAGGAGGTGCCGGACGACTGCTCCCCGATGAGGTCGAGGACGGGATGCCCGACCTGCTGGTGATAGCCCCTTCCCACCCTCCGTACGCCTCTCCCAAAGGGGGAAACTGCCGGAGGCGCGAGCGAACTCCTGCGGGGGCATGATTGGATCACGGCAAGACCAGCAGCGGGTCTCCGAAGTAGACGTGCATGCTGTAGTTGCGGTCGAAGAGCGCGTCGATCACCAGTCCGCCAGGCTGGATCTGCAGAAAGTGCATGTAGTCGAAGCAGTCGCCCTCCGTGCACTGCAGGAGCGACGGCTGGGCATACCCGCTCACGGCCTGGGCGTTGCCGAAGAACAGGTACGTGCCGGCGATGTTCACCTCCGAGGCCGCGAGGTCCGCCGTGGAGCAGGCCTGCAGCTCGTAGACGAGGGAAGAGAAGCTGCTGTCGTGCACGACCGATGACGAGATGCCGAAGTAGTGGTTGTCCGGCCCGCCATGCGTGGTGATGAAGCTGTAGAGGATCTCACCGCTCACGAGCGTCGTCGAATACAGCGTCTGGAAGGCGGCCATCTGGTCCGGGAAAGAGTTCCAGCGGCCGTCGACGTTGATTCCGGCGTTGTCGGCGAAATAGGTGTCCCCCACGTAGACGAAGCAGTCCCCGGCGCCGCAGGCCAGAGATGGAAGGCTCGCGGCGAACGCTTCACGGATCGTCTGCAGGGGCAGGCTCTCGCCCTGGATCAGCAGGCTGAAGTAGTAGCTTCGGTCGTCACCGATCTTGCGGAACTCGGCCTGATTCGCGAACCAGCTCTTCGCGACCCATTGCTCCAGCTCCGTCTGCTGCTCCGACCCGCTGGCAGTCAAGCAGCCGCTGCTCCCCGAAGGCACGAAGTCCGCTCCCTGCTTGTGGACCATGACGTTGTAGTACGAGCTGAATCCGGAGAGCTCCTCGCAGCTGTTGGGGCCCAGGAAGACCGTGTCGTTCGAGGAGAAGTACGCGGAGGCGTCGATGCGTGGCGGGAGCCGACTCGTGAACCCGAAGGTATCGCTGTAGAGAAGCTTCCGGGCGGTGGGCGGCTTCTCCGTGAGGGCGTTGTTGCGGTCGAAGAAGTCGACGACCTGCGATCTCGCCTCGCCCCAGCCCGCAACCGGGACCAGCGCTGCTCCCCAGAGGTCCGCACGGTAGCTGTCGCCGCGACCGCGGCCCCTGGTTGCGCCTTCGACCTCGGTGAAGCCTCCTGTCTGCGCGTCGAAGCTGGCGTAGTAGTCGCCGGCCAGCGCCACCAGGGGATAGATGCTGGCCTTGTAGGCCGACGGGGAAATGGCGAACAGGTTTTCGTCGCGCCAGATCAGCGGCATCGACTCAGCGATCAGCCAGACCCCGACGAGCTGCGGGAGGTCCGCGCTCAGGTCCCGGATGGCGTTGCGGACCTCGACCCAGTTGCGGCGGGGTTCGCTGCCGCGGTCCTCCATCGAGGAGATCGGCTGGGCGCTCTGGTCGAAGAGGACTTCGTGGAAGGAATAGAGCTGGTGCTCTTCCTCGTAGCGGTCGATGCGGGCGCGGATTTGCGCATCGTGGGCGAAGGCTTTGGAGACGACCAGGATGACCGCAGGCTTCTCACGCGTGCAGTCCGCGTCGCCCTGAGCGGCGCATCCCGCGGGGCAGCAGCCGTCGAAGCTGGTGCAGTCGGGGGCCTGCTTCTCCACGAAGCGGCACTCGACGTCGCAGGTCGCCGGGCTGCC
>JACRCT010001123.1 GCA_016218885.1 Deltaproteobacteria bacterium
AAGCTCGTCCGCGCCGATGGTCGCCGGCTTCTCACTGCGCCGACCAAGGCCGCCGCGAGGGAGATCGCCCGGCAGCTCGAGAGCCTGCGGACGGCCACGGCGAGCGAGCGCGGCCAACTCCTCGACAAGCAGGCGACGGCCGATACCGACCTGACACGCCTCCGCGAGGCGCGAGCCACGCAGCGCTCCTTCGCCTTCTGGCAGTGCATGGTGGCGAGCCTGCTCTTCGTCGGGCTCTTCGGGCTCCTGCCCTGGCAGGTCTACTTCAAACCCTTGATCCGCCTGGACCTCCTCGAGCTCTCGATCGAGCTCGCCATTCTCCTCCTGGCGGGCTCGACGCTCGCGGCCGTCCAACTCCACCGGGTCCGCAAGAGGCTGGGCCTCGGCCTGGGAGCCAGCGCGGCGCGGGCGACCATGCTGCTTCTGCCCTTCGCCGCCCTGCACCCCCTGCTGCACGTCTCGCGCGAGCTCTACGTCGGCTTTCACTGGTCGGTATTGGCCGCGGCGCTGCTGCCCCGCGAGGAGTTCCTCGTCCTCGCTCGCCAGGAGATGCACCGCCTGGCTTTCTGCGCAGAGCTGGCGGCGGCAGACCGGCCGCTTGCCGGGGCCTGGGAGCGGGAGCTGGGGCGATGGAAGCGCGTGCTCCGGCTGCTCGAGGTGCCGCGGGAGCAGGTGCTCGACGATCCCGCCCTGCCCGACTCCGACGCCGCGGCCTACTGCCCGCTGTGCTCCGCCTCGTTCCGCGCCGAAGCCCAGCGCTGCGCCGACTGCGACGTCCCGCTGCGCAAGGCCCCGGCACCGAGGTCTACGCGAAGGTGATCACGTTCTGAAAGATTCGATAGGCCCCAAGAGCGCACGGGTGCAGGACGTTTCGCGAGAGACCCGTGACACCGTCACCTCGCGGCTCGCCGCTCCCGCGGGAAAGCGGTTCGGCCTTCCCTTGCTTCCCACTCCTGCCTCCTCAAGCTGGCTCGATTCGCGGGGGCGGAGTGAACCTTCCCGGGTGAGACAGGTCAAGACCGCCTGCTAGCCAGCCGAAGGCAGCCACTCGAGCCGAAGCCGCTTTCGATGGGCCGCGCAATCGCGCAGGTACATGTTGATGAGCGTCTGGTACGGAATCGCGATCTCGTCGGCGAGCTTCTTGAAATAGGCTAGCGTGCCCTCATCGAGCCGAATGGTGACCTGCTTCTTGAGCCGGCCCGCGTAGGGGTTGCGAGTGGCTTGAGAGAAGTCGTAGTGCTTTTTCATGGTTCCCACCGTTGGACATACTGAGCACGCTCTCGCCTGTCGGCTTTCCGGGCCGAGATGATGCGAATGACGTCATCCTCGCCTCGATAGCAATGGCAGACCACGAGCATCCGGAGAGCGGAGCTGAACCCGAGCAGGACGAAGCGGTCCTCTCCCTCGGAGTGGTCGCGGTCGTGCACGAGTAGGCCGCGCTCGTCCGCGAACACCGACTGTGCCTCTTCGAAGGCGACACCATGTTTTCGGCGATTCGCGCGACTCTTCGCGAGATCCCACTCGAATCGCAGGTCAGAAGGCACAACTACAATGTAGTTTTTGACTGGATCTCTGGCAACCCTCTTGTCAACCCTTTCAGCCACCCGCACGTCATCGTGCGCCACTCCCATCTGCAGCGGCCACGAAAGCTCGCTGAGTCCGCTTGCTAGGCTGCCGAAGGCAGCCACTCGAAGCGAAGCCGCCTGGTGGGCTTCGCACTTCGCTCGAGTCGGTATCCACACGTCACCGTGCGCCAGCCCGAGCAGCTGTCCCACCCGCTCACCGCGCCGCACCTCACCCCGCGCTCCTGGCAGAGCTCATGGTCGCTCTGAGGGACATAGCGCCGCAGCTGCGTTTCGGCGCCCTCGCACAGAAACGGAACGGCCGGGCCCACGAGGATTGCCGCCCCGATCTCCTGCCCTCACAGTGCGCCGGCATGGGAGAGCGCTTGGGCGAGAGGCTCTGCCTTCATCGCGAGCAATGGGCTGCCTTGCTCCAGCAGCTGGCGGCAGCGGGCTACACGCTCATCGGGCCGAGGCTGCGGTCGCGAAGCATCGCCTACGGGGTCATGGATCACCCGACCGACCTGCGCTCGGTGCAGAAGGTCTCGCGAGAAACCCGCGACGCCGTCGCGGCGTCAGGTCGTGCTCGCGCGCGACGCCTCCAGCGCCGCCCAGCCCGAGGCGCTGGGCGCCAGTCGCTTCTCCTTCTCGTTGACGCAGGCTATGAACCCTTTGGCCCATAGGGTCAGCACGTCGGCGAGGAGCTCGTCATAGGTCAGCTCGGCCAGCGCGCCCCACTGCGGCAGCTGCGCCAGCGCGCCAGGCCAGCTCGTGAAGCCTCGGAGCACGCCTACCGCCTTGGGCGCGGTGAGGGGCGTGGGGGCGCTCTCCAGCAGTTGGAGAATCAAGAGACCGCGCTTGCGTGGAACCTCACGCGCCTTGAGCTCCGCAGTCAAGAAGGAGCGCTTGGCAGATTTCCAGAAGATCTCCGCGGCGATCGGCGACGACGGCTCCAGCGGCGCGGTCGGGCTCGGGGACTTCCCGAGCACCTCCCCGGCGACTGCTCGCAGCTCGCCCATGGAGACGTGCGAGAGCGAGCCGAATCCTGGCAGCCCGCGCCAGGCCGGAGGCAGTCGCCGGGAGACGCTGCCGCCGGCGAAACGCGCGAGCTCGGTCCTGGTCAACGGCCCGTGGGTCTCGAGCACCGTGCGGTGCCGGTGGTAGAGCCGTGCCAAGGCGTCGCGCAGCGCCGCCGCGCCCACCGCCATCGTGCCGCCGCGACAGGCCGAGCAGCCTGCGCAGCGGTGTTCGGGCGGGAGCGGTTCGCCGAAGTAGCGCAGCAGCGTCGCGCGCAGGCAGCTCGGGCTCAGCGCGTAGCCCACCATCGCCTCCAGACGTCGCAGGTCGCCCCGCCGTCGCTCGGCCATGGTGTCGAGGCTGAACGACATTTGCGAGGGCTCACCCGGCTTGCGCCGCCACAGTCCCTGTTCGTCTCGCCAGGCCAGGCCCTGCTCCTCGAGCACACCCAGCGCCACGTTGCGCGCCTCGTCGCCAAGCGTGCCGCCGGCATTCTGCGCGAGCGCGATGGGTGCGGAGCCCTGTGGCGAGACGGCCGCGAGCACCGAGGCGACCTGGGCCGGCGTCGGGTAACGCCGGGAGATGAAGAACTGCACCAGCGCCCGGTCGGCGTCGGCGTAGAGCAGCACGCAGCGGGACGGCGCCCCGTCGCGGCCAGCGCGTCCGGCCTCCTGGTAGTAGCTCTCGAGCGAAGGCGGGTGCTGGTAGTGGACGACGGCGCGCACGTCGGGCTTGTCGATGCCCATGCCGAACGCGATGGTGGCGACGATCACGACGCCATCCTCGTTGATGAAGCGATCCTGGTTGCGGGCGCGCTGCCCACCATCGAGGCCCGCATGATAGGGCAGCGCCGGGATGCCGGCCTTGGTCAACGCGGCC
>JACRCT010001138.1 GCA_016218885.1 Deltaproteobacteria bacterium
CCCGGGCAGACCAGCAACCGGGCCACGACTGTTGGGCGCCCCCGAACCGCGGGCGGGGACGCCCACTCCCCCAGGGGAGCTCTTGGTCAAACACGAATCGGGGAAGGCTCTGCTCCCGCTGCCAACCCAAATCTGGGATGCAGCCCGCCACCGGCCCCATCGCCCAATTGGCGAGGCAGAGGGCATCCATTTCTGTCCTGAACGACAGCGCCTCACCGAGAAGGTCTCGAGATTCAGGTCGCGACCTTCCCTTCAGGGCTTCCGCGGGCGGGACGCCCGCGGTCCCAGGGGGGCTCAGAACTCGCCGACGAGGGTCATCCCGGCGTGCCCGGGACCCACCGCCGGCATCAGCGCCACCTTGGGCGTCGCGGGCTTCATCGACCCCACCACCACCAGCGCGGCGCCCGCGCCCACAGCCACGCCCCCGGCCACCCACAGCACGTTGGTGACCACCGTGAGCGTGCGACCTGCCTCCAGCGCCTGCATCCCCGCCGCATCGCAGGCGCGACCCGGGCAGTGCTCCTGCACGAGCTTCCTCTTCTCCAGCACCTGCGTCCCGGTCACCGCCGCTGCCACCAGCGCCCCCAGCCCTAGCCCACCGGTGACGAATCCAGCGATCTGCGCCGTCGCTCGCGGCGCGGCCTTCGCCTCGACGGCGGCGACCGGCACGGCCATCGGCGCAGGCGCAAGAGGAGGACCTAACGCAGCTTCCACCGCCTTGCTCTCCCCTTCTGCAATAGCCACAAGCTGCCGCGCCGGCTCCCGGCCCTCGGCGATCACCTCCACCGTGTGCGCGCCCGGCTCCACCAGCTGGGGTGCTCCCATGGCCGCCGCCGGCACGACCGCGCCGTCCCGCTTCACCACCGTCCCCTGCGGCGCTTCGGCTGCGAGCTTGATCGTCAGCCGGGGCAGCCGCTTCCCCAAGGCCGTGGCGTGCTCCTTGGCCAGCGGCAGCCGCTTGTCGTCCGCCGATAGCCGCTTCACAGCCTCCTCCCAGTGCTTCCAGGCGCTCAGGACCCGCTGCTGCTTCTCCTCGCAGCTGGCCAGGTTGATCAGCGTTCCCACCGCGGGATCGAGCCCGTAGCTCTCCGCGAACTTGAGGCACGCCTCGTCCACCTTCCCGCCCGCGATCAGCTGCCGGCCTTCAGTGAAGAGCGCGTCGGCCCGCGAGACGGCGCTCGGCTCGGCGGCTCTCGCCGGAAATGCAGCGAAGAGGAGCAGGTATAGAGTTGCGGCTGAAATGTGGGAACGAAGCATGGGCTTTCTCTCAATTCCGCTGGTCGAGGAGGTCCTCTGACTTGCTCGGCCGCGGCGATGCGGGGGGCTCTTCCTTGGCATCGGCCGTCCTGGTCGGCCTTGGGAGCGGTGGCGGTGGTGGCGTGATCACGACTGCGGCGCCACTCGGCTGCTTCCTCGCTTGTGCTCCGTCCCCTGCACCCTTCGGCGAGCGTCCACCATCGCGAGCGCTCCTCGCTGGAATGGCCTTGGGGCTCGGCTCAGCCACTCTCTCCTGCTTCCCGGGCGGGGATGGCTTGGTGGTCGACGGCAATCGAGCTGCCGGCTTGGGCTCGGTCACCGCGGCAGGAGCTGGAGCAGCCTGCGAGAGTGGTGCGACTGCTGCCGGCGGGCTCTCCTGCACCCGCGCCTCCACAGCGACAGCAGGCTGGCTGGGAGGAGCTGCGGGCGGCGGCCGGGGCGCCACCTCCGAGGTGTTCGCCACCGGCGGAACGGAGACCGCCGCCACGCTCGAACTCGACCTCCCCAAGGTCAGCGACAAGGCGAGCCCAAAGCTCACCAGAACGGCCGCACCGACCGCGAGCGTCCAACGCCCGTGCTGAAGGACGTGCTCGCTCAGATCGTCTTCGGCGGTCTGATGGGGGTCAGCCACCAGAGCCTGGCTGTTCGGCGGGGCCAGCTGGGCAGGTGCAGAGCCCTGAGCATGCGCGCCAGTGCTCGCAGGCGACGCGAACCACCGGGACCACGATCCACCCTGCTCCGCGGCGCGCAGCGCACCGAGCATCTCCTTGGCCCTGGGCCATCGGCCTTCGGGTTCCAGGGCCAATGCGCGATCGACCACCGCCGCCACGGCGTCGGGCACCCCTGGCGCCACGACCTGCAGCTTCGAAGGAGGAGTCGAGCGAATGAGCGCGAGCCTGTCCGCCGGGGCGACCTCCCCGAGGCTCCGCACCGGTTTGCCTGCGAGCAGCCAGTACAGCACCGCGCCCACGCCCCAGATATCCGCCCGCATTGCCCGCTCGAAGCGAGCTTTGGGCTCCAGCTCAAGGGGCGGCTCCGTCGCGAGCTCGGGAGCAACAAGCTCGAGCAGCGCCACGTCTTCGAGGCTGGGGATCGCCGACCGCATCTCCTGCACGATGCCGAGCCCGAGCACCTTCACCCAATGGGCGGGCGTCACCAGGACGCGGCGCGGATGCAGGCAACCGTGGGCCACCCCTTTCTCATGTACCGCGACGAGGACCTCGAGCAGCTGCCCTGCGAGAGCGACGGCATCCCTCAGCTCGAGCCTCTCGGTGCGGGCCAGGCGCGAAGCGAGGCTCTCGCCTTCGACCAGCTCCATGGCGAGCCACGGCGCCCCGTCCTCGGCGATGCCGTCGTCGATGACCGACACCACGCCCGGGTGATCGAGCTGGTTGGCAACCTCCGCCTGCCGCCGAAAGCAGGCAACCCGCTCGGCATTCTCGCACTCATCACGATGCAGGAGCTTCACGGCAGCGCGCTTGCCGAGGCGATGGCGCGCCGAGTAGATCCCGCCCGTGGCATCGACGCAGAGCAACACCTCGAGACGCCACCGTGCGTCGAGCTGGCTGCCAACCCGGCTCTGCGACAGCTGAACCCGGCCCTCGTCTGAGCAGCGCTGGGCGGATTGCGTTGGCATTGGATGTGCTCCCGCATGCGTACAATTCGCGTGAAATGGTCAAGGCGTCGAAACGTCCCCGTTCTCAGCGCACACACCTAGCCTTGTGGTCGGAGGCGACGCCCGCGCGAAACGTGTCGCCGTACTCGAAGCTGATGGCCCACACGTAGCCGGCGGAATCAGCGCAGACCGACGAGGTCCAGAACCAGTCCGACGGCTCCGTGTTCGGAAATACGGTTCCGTCAATCGCAGGCAAGCTGGCGCGACGGTCAACGATGCTCGTCAGCTCCTTCACCGTTGGCAGGCGCCAGGCAGACGAGCCGCCAAGGTTCAGGCTCTGGCAGTACGCCGAGGCGCTGCTCTGAGTATGAACCGTCGCCGAAACAGCTCTCTGCCAAGTCAATCCGGTCACCTCGTCCTTGACGGTGTCCGCGAAGACGGTGAACCGGCCAGAAGGCGCAGAGGCCCTCAGCGCAGGGCTCCAGGTCAAGAACACCACCACCGTCGCAATCATCCACCTCGTCGATGCACTCATGCATTCTCTCCATTGTTCCTGTTTACGCCTTGCTCCCGTCTCCTCTGACGCCTATCCCAGCGCTTCCGCGCTCCAGCCCAGGCAACGAGTCACTCGTGTTCCCGACGTCTCCTCGACGAAGGATCGAAGAGCTTGTCCTCAACGCACACACCGAACCCAGTTGTCGTCCAGGAGGCCGTTATCGTAGGCCACGGTGCCATAGGCAAAGTAGACGACCCACGCGTCGTTGAAGTGGCCAACCAAGACGGACGATGTCCAGAACGAGTCCGGCGGAGTATTCGGAAATGCCATCGGGTCGATCGCCGGATCGTACCGGCCGAAGTCCACGATCGACTGCAGCTCGACGACCGTCGGCAGGCGCCATCCCCCGCCATCGAGCCAGGACCCGGCGCAATAGCTCTTGGCATCCTCCCAGAGATACTCCTCGGTTGAGATGCTCCGCTGCCACTGAAGACCAGTCACGGCGTCGGTGACCACGCCTCCGCTGATCTGGTAGTTGGAGGCCGGCGGCGCATCGGGCGGCACCCGCCAACGCGTCCACTCGTAGTCCGCCGCCACGCACACCCCGCTCAGGTTACAGGTGCCTTCCGCGCAGAGACCACAGCTCACCGTGCGAGGGCTGCCGCAGTTGTCCACGTCGGTCACCGAGCCACAGCTCCTGCCCAGCCTCGAGCAGAACACGATGTCGGTCTCAGCCGTGCAGCTGCAGCTCGTCGCATCCTCGCAGCTGCCGCTTGCACAGCGCGTAGGCACGTTCCATCGGAGGCATCCATTCGAGTCCGCCAGGCAGGTTTGGAGCTGGCCGCTCTGACAGGAGGTCGTGCCAACGGCGGCGCAGTCGCTATTGCAGACACCGCAGGCGCTCGTCGAGGCGCAGAAGCCATCCGCACAGACGCTCTCCGCGCCCCACGACAGACAGCCACCCCCATCGGCCACGCAAGCCCTCAACCTCCCGCCTTGGCACGACGTGGCGCCCAGGGTCGCGCAGGTGTTCATGCAGCCTCCGCAGCTCGTCGCGTCAGCGCAAAAACCGCTGGAGCAAGGCGTGAACGCACCCCAAGCAAGGCAACCGCCAGTATTCGCCGTGCACACTCGGATACTCCCGTCCTGGCATTCGCTCGCTCCGGATTGGCAGACAGCGGTCCCGCAGCTCGCGCAGCTCTTCCCGTCGGCGGCGCAGGCGCCGGTCGGGCAGTGCGTCGCGGCGCTCCACTTCTTGCAGCCCCCGGTCTCCGCGGCGCAGCTGCGGATGTCGCCAGCGACGCACGAGGTGTCGCCGAGCGTAGGGCATTCGTCGATGCAGGACGTACAGCGCTGAGCATCGGCGCAGGTGCCGCTCGCACAGGCTTGCTCCGGAGCCCAGCTCAGACAGCCATGGGCGTCCGCCACACAGGTCCTGCTCTTCCCATCGTTGCACTCCGTCGCCCCATTCGATGGACAGGAGCTACTGCACTGGCCGCACTGTGTCGCGCTGCCGCAGAAGCCGTCGCCGCAAGCCGTGGCCGCCGACCACACCAGGCATCCCTGGACGTCCTTCTGGCAGGTCCTCAACATGCCGTCGGCGCAGGCGGTCGCCGCTGGCGTGGAGCAGGCACTCTCGGTCCCACAATCGGCGACACAGGTGCTCGCCTGGCATTTCCTTCCCGCCTCGCACTCGCACACGAGAGTGTTCCCGCAGCCGTCCGGCAACTCGCCGCAGCTCCCCGACATCCCCTCGCAGGTCATCGCCTCACAGGCGTCGGCGGCTCCGCCGTCCGCCGCCAGGAAATACCCCGAGAAGTCAGGGTTGCAGCCGGCGGTGACCACCATCAGCCCCACCACGGCGATACCCACCGTCCATGGTCGCTTCGTCGGCTGCATCAGATTCTCCTTCGCATGAGCGAGCTCGGCCGGCCGAAGCCTGCCACAGACTCAGGTCCGAGCGCGGCCTGGAGTCCGCCCCGCGCGCCACCTCGGCCCCTTCGGCTTTCCTTGAGTCACCTCGCCCGGATTTGTCGCAGACCTTTCTTGGCTCTCATTGCAGCGACCTGCCAATCTTGAGCGGAAACGCCAATGAAGTCCGCCCGTTGTCATCCAATCGGCGCTTCTACGGCTCCCACCTCCCGAGTCGAGTCTCAAGGCATCTGGCCCCGCGACGCTGACAAGGATGCTCTCCAGCTTCATGGATTCGCGTCGCGATCCTTCAGAGCAGGGCTTCGCGGGCGGAACGCCGAGGGACGCCCACGCCACCAGGAAGGAAGAGATGCTATAAGCCTGGGGCCCTCATGACGGTCTGCCTCAACGAGGACACCATCCTCGCCTTTCTCGACGGCTCGTTGGCGGTGGATGCCGCGACGCTGGCCCGTTCACACCTTGCCACCTGCGAGGAGTGCCGCGAGCTCGTCGCCGCGCTCTCCCAGACGTCCCCGCCCATCGCCCCGCTGGCCCGGGCTCTCGAGCGCGAGCTGGCCGCGCATCCGGCAAGCCTGCCCGTCCCCGGCCAGCAGCTCGACGGACGGTATCGACTGGTCCGGCTCGTGGGCCGCGGAGGAATGGGAGTGGTGTACGAAGCCCAGGACGAGGCCTTGGGCATCCCCGTGGCGATCAAGGTCCTCCAACCCGAGATCGCAGCGCACCACGAGGTCATCGATCATTTGCGGCGCGAGATCCTCCTGGGCCGCCGTATCAGCCACCCCAACGTCTGCCGGATCCACGACCTGGGCCGCTGCGGCGACTTGCAGTTCATCTCGATGGAGTACGTGGTCGGAGGCACGCTGGAGAGCAACACTGCGCGGCGGCTCTCCACTCTGCGCATTGCAGAGCTGCTCGATCAGATCCTCTCCGCGCTCGAAGCCGCGCACCGCGAAGGTGTCGTCCACCGCGACCTCAAGCCCGGCAACATCATGCTCGACGGCTCGGGTCGAGTACGGGTGATGGACTTCGGGCTCGCCCGCGATCTCGAGACGCACAAGAGCCACCATGTCGGCCCGGTGGGGACCCCCGCCTTCTGGTCCCCCGAGCAGGCGCGCGGTGAGCCCGCAACGCCCATCTCCGACCTCTACTCGGTGGGCATCTTGGCCTTGGGCCTGTTCTGCGCAGCGCCACGAGCGCCTGCAACCCGGGCCTCGCTCGCCGAGGTGCCCAAGGCGTTCCGCGGCTGGGTAGCCCGCTGCATCGAGCCAGAGCCGGCCCGTCGTTTTCCTTCCGCACAAGTTGCGCGCGAGGCGCTGCAGCGCTCGTGCGCGGCCCACCGCTCGCGCCGCACCCTGGGCCGGCGAATGGCGATCGCCGGGCTGCTCTTGGGCGGGGCCGGCCTCATGGGCTGGGGCTGGCTGCTCGGCGTCTGGATACAGGGAACGCCGTGAGCCCTGACGCCGGGGCTTGAAGGGGAGTGCTGATGTCGATTGCGCCAGAGCACCTCACCGAGGAAGCCGACCGCGCCTTCGCCCTGGCCCTTGCCCGGTGCAGGACGGCCCACCCGCGCGTGGCCCTCCCGGGCGAGGGCTTCCTCGCTCTGCTCCGGCAACGGGTCGCCGCCCAGGAGCCCGTCGCCGCGGCGTTGGGCAAGCTGCACCTCGAGGACCTCTATCTCGCCTGCGGCTGCCTCCAGCACGACTCCGTCGCGCTCACCGAGCTCGAGGGCCTGCTCCGGGCGAAGACGAGGGACGCCGTGGCTCGCATGGGGCCCACACGCGACATCCTGCTCGAGGAAGTGGGGTCGCTGCTGCAGGAGCAGCTCCTGGTCGCACCCTTGGGCGCGCAGCCCAAGCTCGCCGAATACTCAGGACGAGGCCCGCTGGGGAAGTGGATCGAGGTGATCGCCGTGCGCGCCGCGCTTCGGCTGCGCCGCCAACGCCAAGGCAGGTCTGGGACGCCGGTCGAGCCGGAACTGGTAGCTTCACCCGCCGCCAGCCCCGAGTCCGCGTGCCTTCGCGCTCGATGCGGCGCCGAGCTCTCCTCCGCCCTGCGCGAGACGCTGGAGGGCCTCGAGGAGGATGAGCGGAGGCTGCTGCGTCTCTACTTCGTCGAAGGCAAGAGCATCGACGAGATCGGCGAGGACCTCGCCATACACCGCGCCACCGCCGCCCGGAGGCTCGCCAGAGCCCGCGCCAAGGTCTTCGAGCAGACGCGCGACCGCGTCGCTGGCAAGCTGCGGCTCGAAGAGCCGGAGTTCCGCAGCCTGGTCAACCTGGTGCGAAGCCAGCTCGACCTGAGCATCCAGAGCTGCCTGCGCAGCGCCAGCGACTCCACGAGCTGAGCCCCGTCTCTGGTCGCGCGCCGCGTCCACGCCAGTCAGAGCCACGACCGTTAGGGAGTGATCGCGCCCTGAATCGCGCCCAAACCCTTCCGACCCGCCCCGCCAACCGCGGGCGGGACGCCACACGCCCCCAGGGTGCAGGACCTTCTCTTCAGGGCTCTGCGGGCGGGATGCCGGTCCCAGGGTGAAGAGGTTCCTGGAAAGTCTGGTTGCGGACGCGCGGATGGGCTAGAACCGTACCGCCGCCGCGGCCTCCGCCCCGTGCCGGTTCGCCCGAGCTCCCGCCGATGTCCGTCGACTCCACCGAACTGTCCCAGCTGGTCGTCGAGGCCGAGGATATTGCGCAGAGCGTGAGCCACAAGCTCACCAGCGCGCACCTCCTGCTGGCCTGCTTCACCTTCCCCAACCGCGCCCAGGTCCTGCTGCGCGAGCGGGGCGTCGACGAGGACGTGGTCCTCGGGGTCATGAGCGGCACTCCGCGCGAGCGCGAGGGGCTGGCCCGCGAGGTCCTCGACCGCGCCCGGGAGATCGCCTCCGGCTGCTCCTCCAAGGAGGCCGACTGCGGCCACCTGCTGATCGCCGTCACGCGGATCAAGGACTGCCTGGCGTTGGACCTGCTGCTGCGCTGCCGGGTGGACGTCTCCGGCCTGCGCAACACCGCCCTCTCCTACTACACCGGCGGCCACATGCCGCGGCGGCTGACCAACCTGGAGCGCCCCGTCCCGCTGCCGCCGCCGCCCTCGATGCGTGGCTATGCGCGCCCCTCGAGCGTGAGCGCACCGGCGCCGACCATCGCCCCCGCGGCAGAGCGGGCCCTGCCCCAGGAGGAGCCGGAGGTCGCCCCGCGCCTTTCGCCCGAGGCGGCGCCCGAGGTCGAGGCCCGAGGCGAGCCCTTCACCTCGCGCATCGAGCCCCTGCCCACCGCGCGGCCGCAGCCGCAGGCCCCCTTGCGGCCCCCGTCGGCGGGAGGCCGGTACGAGCTGAGCGAGAAGGATTTCCCCTGGCTCACCTCGCTGGGCCGAAACCTCACCCAGCTCGCCCACGCCAAGCAGATCGACCCCGTCATCGGCCGCGACCGCGAGATCGACGAGATCATCGACATCCTGGGCAAGCGGCGCACCAACAACCCGGTGCTGCTGGGCGAGCCCGGGGTGGGCAAGACTGCGGTGGTCGAGGGCACCGCGCGCCGGCTGCTGGAGCTGTCGGAGCGCGGCCTGGGCGAGCGGATCGTCGTCGAGCTGGACATGGCCTCGGTGGTGGCTGGGACCCAGCTGCGCGGCTCGTTCAGCGAGAAGCTCAACGGCATCAAGGAGGAGGTCCGGCGGGCGGGCGGCAAGGTGGTGGTCTTCATCGACGAGATCCACACCCTCATCGGCGCCGGCTCGACGGGCGAGGGGCCACAGGACGCGGCCAACGAGCTCAAGAGCGCCCTGGCCCGCGGCGACTTCCCCTGCATCGGCGCCACGACCCACGACGAGTACCGCAAGTTCATCGCCCAGGACCCGGCGCTGGAGCGGCGCTTCACCCCGGTGGTGGTGCGCGAGCCCACCGTGGCCGAGACCGAACAGATCCTGGCGGGCATCGTGGGCCGCTACGAGGAGCACCACGGCGTCGGCTACGAGCAGGAGGCGCTCAAGGCCGCCGCGGCGCTGGCCGCCAAGTACGTGTCCGACCGCTTCCTGCCCGACAAGGCCATCTCCATCATCGACCTGGCCGGCTCGCGGGCCCGGCGCGAGGGCGAGACCTCGGTCAGCGCGCAGTCGGTGGCCCGCATCGTCTCGCGGCTCGCGGGCGTGCCCGAGGAGCGGCTGCTGCTCTCCGACAGCGACCGGCTGCTCAAGCTCGAGGCCGAGCTCGCGACGCGGGTCATCGGCCACGGCGAGCCCATCGGCCGGGTGGCGCGGGTGGTGCGGCGCAACTACGCCGGCTTCGCCTCCCGCCGCCCCATGGGCAGCTTCCTCTTCATGGGCCCCACCGGCGTGGGCAAGACCGAGCTGGCGCGGGCCCTG
Organism: Deltaproteobacteria bacterium; assembly: GCA_016218885.1. Lineage (GTDB taxonomy): Bacteria > Myxococcota > Myxococcia > Myxococcales > UBA5297 > JACRCT01. The sequence goes on from JACRCT010001138.1 coordinate 9,654, forward strand.
GCCGAGGTGCTCTTCGGCGGCCGCGAGGCGATGGTGCGCGTGGACATGAGCGAGTGCTCCGAGGCGCACGGCGTGGCCCGGCTGGTCGGGGCCCCTCCCGGCTACGTAGGCTACGGCGATGCCGGCCAGCTCACCGAGCCGGTGCGCAAGCGGCCCAGCTCGGTGGTGCTGCTCGACGAGGTCGAGAAGGCGCACCGCGACGTCCTCATGCTCCTGCTGCAGGTGCTCGAGGAGGGCCGGCTCACCGACGGCAAGGGCCGGCACATCGACTTCTCCAACACGGCGGTCATCCTCACCACCAACCTCGGAGCCGAATCCTTCTCCCGCACCGGCGGTCCCTTGGGCTTCGGCGCCTCCGCCAGCGGCGACTGTGCGGCCGACGAGCGCGCCCTCTCCTCCGTGCGCAAGCAGCTGCCCGCCGAGCTATGGAACCGGCTGGACGAGAAGCTGGTCTTCCGGCCCCTGCAGGAGGAGGAGATCTCCCGCATTGCCACGCTGCTGCTGCGCGACTCCTCGTCGCGGCTGGAGACCGACAAGGGCATCGGCTACGAAGCGGGCCAGGACGTCATCGCCCATCTGGTGCGCAACGGCGGCTTCGACGTCGCGCTGGGCGCCCGACCCATGCGGCAGGCGGTGCAGAGGCTGGTAGAGGCGCCGCTGGCCGACGCCATCCTGCAGCGCCGCTTCACTCCCGGCGACCGGGTGCGGATCCAGGTCAGGGACGGCGCCCTCGCCTTCGATCGCGCCTGAGACACTCGGGAACGGCCAATACGGCCACGAGCCTGTGGAGCCGCCAGCGCTCTGATGACGCGCCGGCGGTCGCACTGGTGCATGGGGCCCGCGTGAGCTGGCCCGCTACCTGCGAAGAATGGTGGCGAAATCGCCTACGGCCCAGACG
>JACRCT010000115.1 GCA_016218885.1 Deltaproteobacteria bacterium
ACCATCGCGCTGGTCGCCGCCCTCGTCGTGCGAGGGAGCCGTAAGAGAGCGCACCTCGCCTTGGTGGCCCGGCGCGGGCTCGCGGCGCTCCTGCTTGCCTCGGGGCTCGTGACGTTGATGGTGGCGCGCTGGGAAGGTGCCAGCTGGACCGAGCTCGCTCCCCTGCACCTGTGCGACGCGGCGGTACTGGTGGCCGCCTGGTCGCTCATGACGTTGCGCCCCCTCGCCAGCGAGCTCACCTACTACTGGAGCGCAGGTTCGCTGCTCGCGTTGCTCACTCCCGACCTCTCCGTGGGCCCTGCCCATGCGACGTTCCACGGATACTTCATCGCCCATGGGTCGGTGGTCATCGCCGGCGTGCTTCTTCCCTTGGGGCTCCGGTGGCGGCCCCGTCCCGGAGCGGCGTACCGGGCGTTCCTCTGGACCAATGCCTATGCCGCGGTCGTGCTCTGCGTGAACCTGGTCTTCTCCACGAACATCCTCTACCTGCTGGGCAAGCCCGCAGCCCCCACGCCGCTGGATTGGTTCGGGCCATGGCCCCTCTACCTCGTGGTCTGCGAAGGCATCGCGCTCGCGCTCTTCTGGCTGATGACCCAGCCATTTCGGGTCACGCTGCGCGGCCGGCGGAGCTCATTTGTGCCGGGTAGATCCCCAAAGCGCGGCGGGGTGCTCGAGAAAGGCCAGCGTCACTGAGGCCTTCCACGGCACTGGTCGAGCCCTACCCCGGCTGATGGCTTGGCGCAGACGGCCTCACGTCGTACGGCGCGGCGCCGCCGAGAGTGACCTCGACCTCGGTGATCAGGTCGCGCAGGTATCCGGCTCGCTCCTCGAGCGGCATGTCGCGAAGGAGCTGTGGGACGACGGTGCGGACGATCCCGAGCTGTGCATCCCTTGGAAGCTGCTGGAAGTGGTCCACGTACTGCCCCGTCGCCTCCTGGGGCGAAAGGCTCGGCTCTCCGCCCGGCCGGCGAGGAGGGGGCTCGAGGTGCTCCGGCTGGTCCAGCCGATCATCGACGCGCAGCGTGGCCATCAGCCGGCCAACACCTTGTCGTGCACAAGCGTCATGGGCTGCCTGGAACGCGTGGGTGATCTCTTCGAGCGATCCCTCGACGTTCGTGCCCATCTCATCCACTCGACAGGCGATCCCCGTGGCGCCAATGGCTTCAACGGCCGCGTCCACGCAGGTCCGCAAGCTCGTGGTCTTGGCTCCGACTGGGATGATCGAGATCTCCGCAATCATCGTGTCTCTCCTCGTCTGCTGCAGCAGACCCTCTCCCTCACCGTCCAAGGAGCACGGGAGGTCGATCGAGACCGCGGTCTCCTGGCGGCAGCTTCTCGCCCCGAGCGGCATGTTCGGCATTCCGTACTTCCCGAGGAAATCTGCGCACCAGAATCGGGGAGCGAACAGGGAGCCGTCGGCGGGCGCGCGCCCTCAGCCAGTGCAGGAGGCCGACGGTGGGCAGGCGCGGTTGCCTTCACGGGAGCCGGTACGCCATCGCCGCTCTCGTCGTGAGTAGGTGACGCTGGCCCTGCGTCCCGCCTGCCCGTCCGGGAGGACCCATCGACCTGGGATTTCCTCATCGCTCCGATAGGTCGAAAGACCCCAGTGCTTGCAGGCGGGGCCGTGGCGCTCAAGCAGGTCGCTGGCCCGGCCGGGGATCAGTTGATCGGTGACTGGCAGCGCTTCATGGCCGGGTCGCAGTAGACCGTGCAGCATTGGGAATCGTCGGCGCACACCGCGCCGGTGGGCTTGCAGGGAGCCGGACCGGTGTCCCCTGCAGGGCCAGCGTCGAGACCGGGGCCGGGCTCGCCGGCGTCGGCGCTGGTGGCGCCGCCCGCGTCGACGGCCACCGGGAAGCCGGCGTCCACTCCCTGGACGCCGCCGCAGAAGCCGTTGAGCGCGCAGTAGCCGTTGCAGCAGTCCGAGCTGGTGGAGCAGGCCGCGCCTGTCGGCAGGCAGGCTGCGGCGCAGATGAAGCCGATCTCTGCGGTGGGCGCGCAAATCCCCGTGCAGCACTCGTCGGGCGAGGTGCAGGCTGCCCCGGCGGGCTGGCAGGTGGCGGTGATGCTGCATGCGCCGCCGTCGCAGGCGCCGCTGCAGCGCTTGATGCCCGAGATGGACTCGTTGCAGTACTCGTCGTTCTTGGGTGCGCAGGTGTTGTTGCGGGAGCCCTCGCAGACTTCGCCGGCGGGCGCGTCACCGGTGAGCTGGCGGCAGCGGCCGACGCCGGCGTCCGCATCGAAGATCTGGCAGACCGGTTGGGTGCCCTTGTGCGCGGAGTTGTAGGCGCAGCAGTCCGTCTCGCGGCGGCAGAGCTCCTCCTCCGGGTGGCAGCCGCCGAGGTACTGGCAGAGGCGGAACCCGCTGTTGTCCAACGCGCACAGCCCGGAGCAGCAGTTGGACAGCGCCTGGCAGGCCGATCCGACGACCAGGCACTCGCCCCCCACCGGCGGCTGCTCGCAGACGCCATCGGCGTTGCAGGAGTAGCTGCAGCAGTCGGTGCTCACGAGGCACGGCTCTCCGTTGGCGCCGCACACTCCCGTCGCTGCGCAGCGCAGGTCCTGACCGGCGCCCGGGTCGAGGTCGGCGCAGGCCTTGGAGCAGCAGGTATCGGTGAAGCCGACTCCCGCGCACTTCTCCCCGGCGACCTTGCAGGTGCTGCCGAGCGGACCCTCGCAGACCCCGCCTACGCAGCGGTGCGAGCAGCAGGTCTCGGGGGCCGCTGAGTCGCAGGCCACGCCCTGCTGCTTACACAGGCCGGAGGCGCACTGGCCCTCAACGCAGTTGAGCGAGCAGCAGGTGCGGGCCAGGGTGCAGCTCGCGCCGAGGTCGTCGCACAGCCCGGGACCGTCGCTGGCGACGCACGCCCCGTTGTCGCAGTGACCGCTGCAGCACTCCGCCGCGCTCAGGCAGCCGGCGCCGTTACCCAGGCAGACGGTGGAACCCCCGTCGCCCATGACGACGCTGGCGCACAGGCCCCCCGAGCAGCTGCCGCTGCAGCAGGCGCCCGAAGACGAGCAGGTCTGACCGTCTGCAAGGCAGCCCCCGACGCAGGTGCCCGTGGGGCAGCTCCCCGAGCAGCAGTCCGAGGCAGCCACGCAGGTCGCGCCTGCTCCCTTGCACATCGGCCCGCCGTCGAAGCCCGGGTTGCTGCCGCTGTCCGCGGGCGAGGTCGAGCCGTCCGTCGCGCTGGCTGCGGCATCCGACACCGGACTGACCGCCTCGCCGCAATTGCAGCCCGCCACACTCACTGAAAGGACGACCATGGCAGCGACTGGCGACGCGAACCTCTTCATGGATCGACCTCGCATTTTGGGGGGCCAGGCAGAGAGTCTACCGCGCTCATTCGAGCGCGCGAGAGACGCCGCCGAGAGAATGAGGCAAGCCGGCAGCCAGGCGCATGGCCGCGACGCCCTGCCACTTGCGGGCGCTTCCTATTCCGCGCGGGCGAAGAACACGTCGAGCTCGGCGCCGCTGCGGTTCTCCTCCAGGCGACGTAGACGGTCCCGTGGCGATCCGTCGCCACGGCGGGGAAGTCGGCAGCCACACCGCCGCTTCCCGCGGAGCGACTCGGCGACAGGGGCGGGTCGAAGGTGCCGCCGCTGCTGAACCGGCTGAAGACGACGCGGGCGCCGTTGGTGGTGTCCTGGAAGGCGACGTACACATTGCGTGCGGGGTCGATCGTCGCCCGCGGGTGGAACTGGTCGCCGCCGAGGCCGGCCCCGACGTCGATGCTGGGTTTGAAGGTGGCCCCCCAGTCCTCCGACCACGTGAAGCGCACGCTCGCGCCGCCGCGGCGGTCCTCCCAGGTGGCGTAGATCTTCTGGCTCCGCTCGTCTACGGCGAGCGAGATGTTGGCCTGGTTCTGCCCCGCGGAGTCGTCGTCCACGCGGGCGGCTGCCGCGAAGGTTGCCCCCTTGTCCTTGGAGCCGGCGAAGTACACGTTCGTGTCCCCGGGTCCCTGCTTGGCGTCCCAGGCCACGTAGACGTCCCCGGTGAACTGGTTCACGACGGCGCTGGGCGAATGGGCCTCCGTTGTCCCTCCGCCGATCGACACCGGCGTCAGCCAGGTGCGCCCCTCGTCGGTGGAGCGGGTGTGGTAGATGCCGTCGCCGTTTTCGTAGGCGAGGTGGACTGCATCCGGCCCCACGGCGACGCTCGGGCGGGTGCCGGCGCCCACCGTCGTCGCCGTCTCGAAGGCGGCGGTCGAGGGCAGGAACCGCGCGACGCGGATCTGGCCTCCCTCGTCCCACGCGATCAAGACCGCCTCCGCCACGACGACCCCGCCGTCTCCGGCAACGATCGACTCGCGGACAGCGACAGACGGATTGGCCTGCTTGCCGCCGGCGCTGACCGCGACGCCCGCGCTCCAGGTGTCCCCGAAGTCGGCGGAGTGCGCCAAGGTGACGGTCCCGGCGTCGTCCCAGGCGAGGTACAGGCGCGTTCCCTCCAGGTTCGAGGCCAGAGCCGGCCGCTGCTGCGTGCCCGAGGTCCCGGAGTTCACCCGGAGGTCCTCCTGGAACACGAGCACGTGCGGGCGCGCGAAGACCTCGCAGGAGGTGAAGGTCGTGGCACCGGCCGAGTCGAGCGCGCGCACGGCTACGAAGTGCTGAGCGCCGTTCCGCAGGCCCGCCAGCAGCGCCTCGCGTGCGGTGGCGCTCACAGCGAGGGAGGAGGTGTAGGCGCCAGTCGCAGTGCCGGACTCGATCTTGAACCCGCCGGCGTGATCGACGGTGCCGTTCACGTTCCAGGTGACATTCAGCGCGGAGGAGGCCTCGACGATGAACACGTCCATCCCCGCCGAGTCGACGCAGCTCGGGATCCTGCCGGCGGTGGCCTTGGGCTCGCAGGTCGCGCCTGCCGGGGAAGGTCTGCAGACATATCCGCCAGGGCAGGACGTGTATTCAACTTGGTTCCTACAGCAAGGCTCGGGGGAGGGAGAACTCGCGCAATTCGTCAAGCTGGTCGCGACGGCGACCACTCGCGGCGGGCCAGGACTGAGGGGCACCACGGTCCGCTTGCCCACGTTCCGCACTCACTGGCCAGGCGATTCGCCGGCTTCATCTGAGTGCTCTCCGTCCCTGTCGCTGCTCCCCGAGATCCTGCGATCTCGGGGACCAGGGACAAGCGCGCCCGCCGCGACTCGAACGCGGAGCCTTTGGGTTCGAAGCCCAACGCTCTATCCAGTTGAGCTACGGGCGCCTGAGATTGAATCTGCCCTCTCGACGGATGTCTTGAGGGCGGAAGGAGAAGGGTGAGTAGAGGGGGTCGAACCCTCAACCCCGGGAGCCACAGTCCCGTGCTCTGCCAGTTGAGCTATACCCACCGCACTTCTTTCTTTCGCCTCCCGAACGTCGCCCCCACGAGTGGCAGCTGCGGGGCCGGTCAGCGAGCGCATCTTCCTACCAAAGCCCGGTGAGTGCCGGCAAGGACGAAAACGCAAGGCCTCGCCCGCGAGACGGGCAATCCTGTCGCCGTGCGCCCCGCCGCACGCCTGGCTCGGCTCGTTTCCTGCCCCGATGCCCAGGGCCCCGGTCGCCGTTTCCTGCTCTGGGCGCAGGCTCACCGCCTTCATCGAAGGCAGCACCGCCCCGATCCGCCTGAGCGATGGCCTCCTGGATGTGAAGGACGGGCATTCCTCGCGAGCCAGCGCAGCCGCGGTAGCGGGGCTTCCTTCAGCGGTCTGCTCCCAGGTCGCTCGTCGCCCGGCTCCGGGTATAGTCTCTCGGTCGATGTTGCCGGCCCCGAACGGGATGGTGCGGTCGGGTGCCCTGACGCAGAGATCCACTCCCATGGTATTGCCGTCCAGACCCCATTGCTTGCTGGCGCCTCTTGCCACCGCCTTGGGCGCGGTGGCGGTGCTGGCTCTCCCCGCCGTGGCGCAGGGGGAAAAGGTGTCGTTCCTGCACAGCCCGCCCTCGAGCGCGCGGGCCGGCGCGGACCTGGTCATCTCCGGCACCATGTTCGGCGCCGACGATCTCAAGCGCGCGCGCTGCCGCTACCGTTCTCCGGGGGGCACCTATCAATCCACCGAGCTGGCGCAGGAGTCGGGCGAGGTCTTCCAGGCGATTGTCCCCGGCGACGACGTCCGGCCGCCGGCGCTCGAGTACTTCTGCCTTGGACAGGACTACGACGGGCATGAGCTTCAGCTGTTCGCCAAGGCGGCTTCTCCGCACTCCCTGACCGTCTCCGAGAGCCCCAGCGCCAAACCTGCCGATCCCGGAGTCCTCGTTCCGATCCAGGAGCCCTCGAAGCCGCCGGAGGTCGACAAGCCGGGCAAGCCCGCCGTCGAGCCGCTCGCAGTTATCGAGATGACCCCTCCCGCGGCCCAGACCGGCACTCCTGGGCCGTCCAAGGTCGCCATCCTCGAGCCGTCGGCCATCCCGGGGATGGCGCGTCCATCGATGGCCAGCCTGATGAAGGCATTCGCAGACGGGCTCAAGTCGCGCGGGCTCATGGCGGTCAGTCCTGGGGAGGTGGCGGCCGTCCACCGCGAGCATCGGCGCAAGGTTCCGAGCTGCGGGGAGAAGCCGAGCTGCCTTGCCGAAGCCGGGAGGCTGGTGAAGGCCGACCTCGTCATCGGGATCTCCTCTAGCGGCGCAGGTCGCACGCTCAACGTGAAGCTCGTCGTCGTCGCCGTCGCCGACGGGAAGGTCCAGGGCAGCGCCGGCGTGCCGGTGCCCAAGATCAAGGACGCCGCCCTCGTCGAGGCTGCTGGCAGGCTCCTCTTCCGTGTCGAGGGAGCCCTGGGAGTCCTTGGCGCCGATCGGGCGTCGACGGCGGGGGGGGGCGTTTCCGCGTCTCAGCCCAGCGGCGTCCCCGCGGCAAGGGAGTCGGGGCCTGCGAACAGCGCGGGTTCGGGTCGAAAGCCCGCGGACGCCAGCGAGTCCCCTGCGCGGACCCTGCTCAGCGAGGCCCGCGCGGCCTACGAGAGCATGGACTACGACACCGCTGCGGCGCTCTCCACGCGCGCGCTCGCCCAGCCGGACCTCGACACCGAGTCTCGGCTGGACGCTTACCTCGTGCAGGCCAGCAGCCTCGCCATCACCGCCGACCCGACCACCGCCGAGGTCCCGTTCCGCCTGCTGCTGCGGGCGCGCCCCAACTTCGACCTGCCCGAGGGAACTCCTCCCAAGATCCTCATGGCCTACCAGAAGGTGAGGAACGAGGAGCGGATCATCGCCGAGCAGGTCCAGGCGGTCGCCCGAGCGCAGCTCATCGACCACCTCAAGCTGCTCAACGAGCCGCCCGATCGGGCCAAGGGTGGACGGGAGCTGCCCTTCGCATTCCGCCTGCGCGATCCCAATGCCGTGGTCTCCGCCTTCGAGGTGCCTTTTCGTCGCCAGGGGGAATCGGCCTACTCGGTGCTGGCGCTCAAGCGCGACCGCGAAGGCTTGTGGCGGGGTTCCATCCCCGCCGAGTGGACGGCGAGCGACGAGGGCCTCACCCTCGAGTACTACCTCGTCACCCGCGACGAAGGCGGCCCGCTGCTCACCCGCGGAGCGCCTGCCCGGCCGCTGCAGCTGAGCATCTCCGCCGGGTC
>JACRCT010000116.1 GCA_016218885.1 Deltaproteobacteria bacterium
CCCACGAGGTCCTGGGTCACTTCGGGGCCGGCTGGGTCCTGCTCAAGCCGGCCGGCGCCGGTACGGGCGTCATCGCGGGCGGCGCGGTGCGTGCGGTCATCGAGGCCGCGGGCATCCGCAACATCCTCACCAAGAGCCAGGGCAGCCGCAACCCACACAACGTGGTCAAGGCGGTGGTGGCGGGCCTCAAGCGCCTGAAGAACGCCGAGGCCGTCGCGATGATGCGCGGCAAGAACGTCCAGGAGATGCGCAGCTAGCGCATCGTCGGAGCAAAAGATGCCAGGGATCAAGGTGAAGCTTGTTTCCAGCCGGGCCGCGCGCTCGAAGGATCAGCTTGCGACGCTGAAGGGACTGGGACTCTACAAGTTCGGGCAGGAGCGCATCTTGCCCGACAACCCCTCTACGCTCGGGATGTGCGAGAAGCTCAAGCACATGGTGAGTTGGGAGCGGGTGAGCGAGGCGCCGCCTGCGAGCATGACCAAGGCGCGCCGGTCCAAGAAGCAGGAGGCGCAGGCCTAATCCGGCCTCTAGCGCACCGAACGACCCTGGCTCCATTTGAGCCTGGGTGCTGGGAGCACCGACATGTTCTCTCTCTCGCAGCTCAAGGCCCCCAAGGGCTCGACGCGCACCAAGAAGCGGATAGGCCGCGGTCAGGGCTCTGGCTGGGGCAAGACCGCAGGGCGCGGCGGCAAGGGGCAGAAGGCCCGTACCGGCAACATGCACTTCAACGGCTTCGAGGGCGGTCAGATGCCCTTGCAGCGCCGCATGCCGAAGTACGGGTTCAAGAACTTCTTCCGCCGCGACTATGCGGTGATCAACGTCGGCGACCTCGATGCGCACTTCGAGGTCGGGGCGGTGGTCGACGCCAAGTCGTTGAAGGACGCCGGCTTGATGAAGGACTCCAAGGATGGCCTGAAGGTGCTGGGCGCCGGGGAGCTCAAGAAGGCGCTGACCATCAAGGCGCACAAGGTGAGCGTGACCGCCAAGGCCGCTATCGAGAAGGCGGGCGGCAAGGTCGAGCTCATCGCCGAGAAGCAGCTGAAGATTCCCGCTCGCGGCGAGGGGGTGCGTGCCCGAATCGCCAAGGAGCGGGCGGCGCGGCGCGCCGCCAAGAAGAAGGCCTAGCGAGCAAGTGGTCGTCGCGGGCGCCGCTGGCCAGGCGTGTTGAGCGCCGGGCAGAGGCGCCCGCTGAACTTTGTTCCCTTGGCGTTGCAAGCAGTCTATAAAGGCCGCCCTAGAAACCAGAGATGAGCTGGCCGGAGGTGCCCCGAGAACTGGGACCACCGGCTCCGGGGGCTCACGAGGAGGACTAGTTGCTCACCCGCGGCATCGCCAACATGTTCCGCATCGCAGAGCTTCGCAAGCGGTTGCTCTTCACGTTTGCGCTGCTTGCCGTCTACCGGCTGGGAATCTTCATCACCACGCCGGGAGTCGACCGCGAGGCGATGAAGAGCTACATCCAGTCCTCCGGCGGCCTCCTGTCGCTGTTCAACCTCTTCTCTGGTGGCGCCCTCGAGCAGCTGTCGATCTTCGCGCTCGGGATCATGCCGTACATCTCGGCAAGCATCATTCTCCAGCTCCTTACGGTGGTCGTTCCCGCTCTCGAGAAGCTGCAGAAGGAGGGGGAGCTCGGCCGTCGCAAGATCACCCAGTTCACTCGCTACGGGACGATCGTCCTCTCGGTGGTCCAGGGCTTCGGCATCGCCTTCTACCTTGAGGATATTGGCAGCGGGCGAGCCACCGATCAGGTGGCGGCCGCGGTGCGCGTCGTCCACAGCCCGGGGTGGGGTTTCAGGTTGCTGACCGTCATCTCGCTGGCCGCTGGCACGGCCTTCATCATGTGGCTCGGCGAACAGATCACCGAGCGCGGCATCGGCAACGGTATCTCGCTCGTGATCTTCGCAGGAATCGTGGCTCGAATCCCCGACGCGGCCACCCAGACCATCTATCAGGCCCGGTCCAGCGCGCAGGAAGCGGACGCCACCAAGTTCATCGTCCTTGCGCTGCTCATGGTGGCGGTGATCGCGGTGATCATCTTCTTTGAGCGGGGCCAGCGCCGCATCCCAGTGCAATACGCCAAGCGCGTGGTGGGTCGGAAGATCTATGGGGGCCAATCGACCCATCTGCCGCTCAAGGTCAATAGCTCGGGCGTTATTCCGCCCATCTTCGCCAGCTCCATCCTGATGTTCCCGGCGACCCTGGGGTCGTGGTTTCCGTGGATGCAGAAGGTGAACCAAGCCATCCAGGACGGCGGCTGGATCTACAACGCCCTCTACGTCGCCCTGATCATCTTCTTCGCCTACTTCTACACCGCCGTGACCTTCAATCCGGTAGATGTCGCGGACAACATGAAGAAGCACGGTGGCTACATTCCCGGCATCCGTCCCGGCAAGAAGACCGCAGAGTACATCGACAAGGTCCTGACCCGCATCACCTTCGGCGGGGCGCTCTACCTCTCGGCAGTGTGTGTGCTGCCCACCATCCTGATGGGCTACTTCAACGTGCCCTTCTATTTTGGTGGCACCAGCTTGCTCATCGTCGTTGGCGTGGCCCTGGATACCGTGCAGCAGATCGAGGGCCACCTCATCACTCGTAACTACGAGGGGTTCACCGGACCCCGCGGTCCACGTATCCGTGGCCGCGCCCGGATGGCCGTCTAGCCTCCACGCGCACCCAGCGTGAGGAGGGGGCGTGGGGCGGCCGATCGGGGTCCGCCCCACATGCACGTCGGGAGGTAGGACCGTGAACCTCATTCTCTTGGGCCCTCCGGGAGCGGGCAAGGGCACGCAGGCCAAGAAGCTCGTCGCCGAACTAGGCATCCCTCAGATCTCCACGGGGGACATCCTGCGGGAGGCTGCGCGCGGCGGAACCGAGCTGGGACTGAAGGCCAAGCCGCTGATGGATTCCGGGAAGCTGGTCCCCGACGACATCGTCATCGGAATCATTGCCGAGCGGCTCAAAGCTCCCGATTCGAGCAAGGGCTTCATTCTGGACGGCTTCCCTCGCACTGTCCCTCAGGCGGAGGCCCTCGAGGCGATGCTGAGGGCCATGGGCAAGGCGATCGATCGGGTGCTTTCCATCGAGGTCCCCGAGCAGGCCGTGGTCGAGCGCATCAGCGGTCGGCGCAGCTGTCCGCGGGATGGCTCGGTCTTCCACGTGTTGGCTCAGCCCCCGAAGAGAGACGGGATCTGCGACGCCTGTGGTGGACCGCTCATCCAGCGAGACGACGATCGCGCGGAGAAGGTGGTGGAGCGCAACAAGCAGTATCGGGAGAAGACCTCCCCGTTGATCGCCTTCTATTCCCAGCGGGGCGTACTGAAGGCGGTGGCGGGAGAGGGTACGACCGAAGGCGTCCACGCATCGATCCTCGAGGCGCTGCCGCAGCGGTAGGAAAGAGGCACGTTGGGCAGGCCGTCGATCAAGCTCAAGACCGCCGACGAGATCGCGCGCATGCGCGAGGCGGGGCGAGTCGTCCATGAGGTGCTGTGCAAGCTTGCTTGCGCGGCGCAGCCGGGCAATACGACCCTTGAGCTCGACCGCCTTGCCGAGGACGTGGCGCGCAAGCGAAGGGCTCGACCCGCCTTCAAGGGCTATCTGGGTTTTCCCCGAAGCCTGTGCGCGAGCATCAATCACGAGGTGGTCCACGGCATCCCCCTCGGGAACCGCATCCTCGCCGAAGGCGACCTGCTGAAGCTGGATTTCGGCGCGGTGGTCGACGGCTTCTACGGGGACGCGGCGGTGACGGTCGCAGTGGGGAAGATCAGCCGGGCGGCCCGCCGGCTGCTCGAGGCCACTTCAGAGGCGCTGGATGCTGCGATCGCCCATGCAAGGGCGGGAAGTAGGGTCTCGGACCTGGCTGCCGCAGTGCAGGGACACGTCGAGCCACGGGGCTACTCGGTGGTGCGCGAGTTCGTGGGCCACGGCATAGGCCGTGCGCTGCACGAGCCGCCCCAAGTCCCCAATTTTCGCTGCGCCGGGGGCGCTGACCCCCGGCTGGAGGTGGGAATGGTCTTGGCCATCGAGCCGATGGTCAACGCCGGGGGATGGAAGACCGAGGTCCTGGCCGACCGCTGGACCGCTGTGACGGCCGACCGCAGCCTGTCGGCCCATTTCGAGCACTCGGTCGCGATAACCGCCGCCGGACCCGAGATTCTCACCGCGGAGTGAGCTTTCGGGTGATTCCAGAAAGACGAGGAAGCACGGTTGGTTGGGTGAGGGCAGGGCAGGCGCAGCGCAGGGCGCTTGCACGGGGCTGGAGAGAATGGTATACGCCCGCGGTTTCCAGTACCTGTGAGTGGGCACCAAGAAGGGGCAGACAAAGGACGCCAATGCCTAAGGACGACTCCATCGAAGTCGAGGGGACGGTCATCGAGCCGCTGCCAAACGCGATGTTCCGGGTTGAGCTCGAGATCGGGCACAAGGTGCTGGCTCACATCAGCGGCAAGATGCGAATGCACTTCATCCGTATTCTGCCCGGCGACAAGGTGAAGGTGGAGCTGTCGCCCTATGACCTTACGCGCGGCCGCATCACCTACCGCGCCAAGTGATCTTTTAACCAGAGCAGCCCGTGCAGTGAAGAGGCGGGTGGAGCAGAGACATGAAGGTCCGAGCGTCGGTCAAGAAGATCTGCGAGAACTGCAAGGTCGTGCGCCGCAAGGGCGTGGTCCGCATCATCTGCAAGTCCAACCCGCGCCACAAGCAGCGCCAGGCCTAGCTGAAGAGCACAAACGGTGGGAAGGCTCGAGCCTTCCTCGATCACCTGACGAAGGAGCAGACTGAACCATGGCACGCATCGCCGGCGTTGATCTCCCGCGTGACAAGCAAATCGAGATCGCCCTCCAATACATCTACGGGATCGGCAAGACCTCGGCCAAGAAGATCTGTGCCGCGGCCAACGTTGCTCCCAATACCCGCACCCATGCGCTCAGCGAGGACGATATTCGCCGGCTGCGCGAAACCATCGAGGCGAACTACAAGGTCGAAGGTGACCTGCGCCGCGAGACCTCGATGAACATCAAGCGCCTGATGGACCTGGGCTGCTACCGGGGCTTGCGCCACCGCAAGGGACTTCCCGTTCGCGGGCAGCGCACGCACACCAACTCGCGCACCCGCAAGGGACCCAAGCGCGGCATCATCCGCAAGCCTGCCGCTGCTGCTGCCCCGCCGGCCAAGTGAGCAGGGA
>JACRCT010001139.1 GCA_016218885.1 Deltaproteobacteria bacterium
CGACATCAGGCACTCCAACATCCGCAGTCCCGATATCGGGTACCGCGACGTCCGGGGTCCCGATGTCTGCCCCCCCGACGTCTGGAGTCCCGACGTCTGGAACCCCGACATCCGCGACATCAGCATCGCGCCCGGGAAGCGAGGCGTCGCGCGCCAATCCACCGGCGTCCGCTACGCGAGAGCCACCATCAGCGTCCTCATCGACAGGTTCGGAAACGCAGCCGAAGCGAACGCAGTAGTCATCGTAGGCCTGCTCGAAGTCGCACCCGGCCGACAACAACGCGAAGCCCAGGAGCGCTGCGGCGGACCGCCTGGAGTGGATGATGTCGTGACGCATCCCTTGTCCCCCTGGACTGACAAGCATTGAGCCGACTGATCGTCACAGACCAAGGCCAACCTGTGCAAGGCTGGCCCGGACCCCGATTGTCCTTCCTTTCCCGCGTCCGGTGGAGCTCCCGCGGAAAAGCACTTGGTTCCCGCCAGGTTACCAACCGACCCATGGCCCGGTCGCGGAAAGAATCTGCGGAGCCGAGTCAGCCAGTCGTGCATCCGCCTGGCGACCGCAGGAGGGGCACAGGCCACGGCCGCCGCAGGAGAGGCCGACCAGGATTGTGGCATGCGGGGCAACGAACGTGTGCGACGACCAGGGCGGCGATTCCGCTCGAGCGAAGGCTCTCAAGCTCGTCGAGGATGAAAGGACGGCAGGCTCCGTCCCCGACTCAGGCGAGGTGGACGACGCCTCGCCGGCCGCCTCGGGCCACCTGCCGGTCTTCTGCAAGACCTCGCGCCGGGCCGGTGACCGGCACCCAGTCCGTTCGAACGGACTGGCCTCCCCGCCGCAGACGACCGCTCCACGAGGGGAGCGTCCCTCACGGCAGAGGAGTCACCTTCCCGCTGTCGAGGTCGTACATCGCCCGCAGGATGGTCAGGTGCCCTTCGGCCACGGCCTTACGAAGCACCGGGCTCTGCTTGAGGAGATCGTCGGCGGTACGCGCGACGTTGTTCTCGGCGGCCATGTGAACCAGCGCCGGCCCTTTGGACCAGCCGCTCGAGGCAGCGACGGCGGGGGCGATCTTCTTGACGATCGCGTCCAGGTTCTTGGTGGGCATCTTCTGGCCGCTCGCGGCGGCGGTGACCGCGCCACAGCGCTCGTGCCCCAGGACGATCAGCACCTTCGAATGCAGATGCTCGGCGGCGTACTCCAGGCTGCCGACGGCGATGGCATCGGCGATGTTCCCCGCGGTGCGCACCACGAACAGGTCTCCCAGCCCCTGATCGAAGATGTGCTCCGGCGGAACCCGGCTGTCCGAGCAGCTCAGGACCATCGCCTTGGGATGCTGCGTGGCCTGGACGCGCTGGCGCTCGCGTCCCCACTGGTGCATCGAGCTGGCCCCGCTGACGAAGCGCGCATTGCCCGCGAGGAGCTCGTTGGCGATCTCCGTAGGATCGACAGAGGCAGATCCCCCACCGGCGTGAGCCTCGTGCCCTTGGCTCGCACCACCGCTCTTGGTGGGCGCGGCGTGGCCACCGCCCGAAGCGGCCTGCGACGCCGGCTCCCCATGCTCGGCAGCTTCCTTGGCGGGCGCGGCCTTTGGCGCGGCTACGCCGTGCTCGCCATCCTCTCTCTTGGGAGGAGACCCGTGCCGGTCGCTGCGTGAGGCCTCTGCCTCATGCGCCCCGGAGCTCGCGTGCTCTTCGGCCGTCTGGACCGCGGCCGCGACCTCCGCGGGCTTGGCGCTGGCGAACTGCTGCTTCACCACGAAGCCGAGCGCGGCGAGCATCAACACGGATTGGGCGGCAGAGAAGATGACAGCCTTGGACATGGCCTTCGTGGTTCGACACGGAGGCCGCCACCGATAAGCCGAGCCCTTACGGGCCGTTAGTGACCTCTCAGAGCTGGGGCAAGACGATCGCCCGGGTGTTCCATTCGGCCCGGTACCGGGCGTAGTCCTGGTCATCGACATAGGGCCACTGCTCGACCGGGTACGGGTAGGACTCCATCCCGTGAAAGGGGAGCGGCTCCAGTGTCTCGGTGAGCAGACCGAAGGGGTGGTACTTGAGGGTGTAGAAGACGTCCGCCTGCAGGAAGGCGCGGCGGGTGGTCCCCGGTCGCTGCGGCGGCGCGTCGAACTCGAGGCGGATCTCGTCGCCTTGCGCCATGAGCACGAAGCGGTCGTCGGCTTCAGCGAGCAGCGGGCGCACGTCGCCGTAGCGAGTGTAGCTGCCGCTCAGGAAGGCCTCGGGGTAGTCGGGGGCGCGGGAGAGATCCTGCGCCTGCAGGCGATGGGTAAGCGTTGCCGCCTCGACCTGCGAGGCGCCGCCGTAGCCCAGCTCCGCCACCCGCGCTGCCACGGGAGTCAGGTCAAAGGGCACCGGCTCCGAGTCATCGAGCAGCACCGCGTCCAGCACGTCGAGGGTCGAAGGCTGGTGCGCCAGGGTGATGCGCATGCGCGTGTCGCTGGAGGTCAAGATGCCGGCGAGATCGAGGATCCAGGTGCGCACGTCGCTCGCGCTCTTGCCGGCGACCACCCGCTCGCGCCAGCCGCCGACGCCGTCGGGCGTCTCGATGGTCGTCCCGGCCGAATAGGGGGGCTGCTGGGCGCCGCGCAGGTCCTCATAGACGCCCCAGGTGGTGATCACCAGCCGCGCGCGCTCGGGGTGCTCGCTGGGCCCGAAGTCCACCACCACCCGGCTCAGGCCGGCAGGCTCCACCGGCAGTGGGACTCCGTCCGCCGCGCTCACTTGCTGCAACACCTCGGTGCCGTCCTCCAAGAGCGCGCTGCGCGGCGGTCGGGAATCCCTCACCGTCACGAAGCGCAGCGACGGCCTGCGCTCGAGCTGGGGAGTGGAGCTCCACTCGTTGAAGATCTCGTAGCCCTGGGGCACGTCGGCGAGCAGCAGGAGGGCCTCGTCGAAATAGGAGGCCTCGAAGATGAGCTCGCGCAGGCGCATCCGGTACACGCCCTCGTGTGCGGCCCACTTCCCGAGCTCGTAGATGTTGGTGCCGTAGTAGGCGGGCTTGAAGAAGTCGAGGCCGTAGGCGAGCGGCGAGCCCGAGAGATCGGTGTGGTAGTAGTACCCGGCCCCATCCCACAGGAAGACATAGGGGCAGCTGCCGCTGCGCGAGTGGCACTGGGCAGTGGCGCAATACTGCGTCCCCAGGCAGGGCGAGTCGCAGGCGCCGCAGTGGTCAGCGTTGAACTGCAGATCCACGCAGACCTCGCCGCATTGGGTCCGCCCCGCGGCGCAGCCGTCCGCGCAGGCACCCTGCTCGCAGTGCTGTACCGGCCCGCATGCGTTCCCGCAGACGCCACAGTCCGTGGCGCTGCCCTGCAGATCCACGCATCCCTGGTCGCAGGAGGACAAGCCTTCTGCGCAGGGAGAGCAGCTGCAGCCAGCGGAGAAGGAGAGAGCCGCAAGGGCACTTCCCGCGATCAGGGACCATCGCCGGCTGCGCGCGAGAAGGGTCGTCGTCATGGTGGTGCGCAGTGTGGGCCTGCCACCCGTGGACGAGCAAGGTAGCGCGTGGGGGATACAACGGTGTCGGGCTCCCGACGAGACCACGCAATCCCTGCGGCTCGCTCCCATTGCCGCGCCCTCTCGCTCGCCAGCGCCCCGGACAGTCCGACAGCGACCGTGCAGGAGGGTGAACGCGAAATTGGTGCCCCCCCATCCCTGGGCTAGACTCGGCGCAGCCAATCTGGAGAGGAACGCATGGCGCGGAAACGTCTTGGTGAGCTCCTGCTCGAACGCAAGGTGATTACCCCTCCCCAGCTGGACCAGGCTCTCGCCTACCAGCGACAGACGGGACATCGCCTGGGCGCAGCGCTGGTCGCCTTGGGGTTCTTGGGCGAGACGCAGCTCTGCGAGGCCCTGGCGCAAGCCTTGGGCTTGAAGGCGGTTCAGCTGCCACCCGAGGAGGTGGACTGGACCGCGCTGCACTCGCTGCGCAGCCGCTTCTGCGAGGCCAACGACCTCTTCCCCCTGGCCATGGACACCTCGCATCCGAGCCGCAAGACCATCGTCGTGGCCATGGCCGACCCGCTGAACATCCCGGCCATCGAGGAGATCGAGTTCACCACCGGTTTCAAGGTCGTCGCGGTGATCGCCCCGCTGACCTCCATCCGCCAGTCGATTCGCCGCTACTACCTCAAGGATGCAGGACCGCAGCACGGCGATCGGACGACCGGGGTTCGACCAGGGGGCTCCGAGCAGGCACCGCCCAACTCCTCTGCGCGCGGCACGTCCCCTTCTCCCTCTCCCTCGCGTCCCGCAAAGGCATCGGTGAGCAAGCCGCCCGCCTCGTCGGGCTCGCGCACCGAAGAGAATGAGATGCCGGTGCTCGCCGACAACGAGCTCCTCGAGTGGCACGAGGTCACCGAGCGCACCGCCCTGGCCGACCTCATCCGCGCCCGCGCCGAGAAGCAGAAGAAGAAGAAGAGCCCGCCGGATTCGAGCTCGGTGGACGAGGATCTCGCCTACCTGTTCGGCGTCAAGGCGCAGAGCCCCTCCGACGAGATCGCCCGGCTGGAGTCCAAGCTGTGGGCGCTGCTGCGCATCATGGCCAAGAAGGGGCTCATCACCCGCGAGGAGTTCCTGCAGGAGCTCTCCGACAAGGACGAGTAGACGTCCGTTTCCCGACCGGGCCCGCGCCTCAACCACGCAAGCCCAGCCCACGCGATGCCCGCCTTTGCGATAGAGTCGCGCGCGGTTGCGCTGGCGGCGGATGGCTCGCTGGATTTGCGGTGGGAGGGATGTATGGCAACTCGATCGTGGCGCTCCTCTCTTCTCCTGTTGCTGGCCGGTCTCGCCGCCTGCCCCGCAGAGAACGAGCCTGAGCCGCTCCCTTCTCTCCCGGAGGGGGTGACCTGCACCCAGACCACCCTCGTCGCCGCCGACTCCGCCGCGCTCACCGACGCGCTGGCCCAGGCTCAGGCCGGCACCTGCGTGGTCCTGAGATCCGGCTCCGTGCAAGGCAGCTTCACGGTCCCCAAGAGCGTCACCCTCATCGGCGAAGCGCAGAACTCGACGGTCATCACCGGAGTCTGGGAGGCGATGCCCGAGGCCGACGTGATGGTGTCCACCGTCCTCCGGCTCCTTCCTGGGGCGGGGCTCTATCGCGTGCAGGTCCGGGCACCTGCGCCCACCACCTTGGCGGAAGGGACATCGCGATTCGAGAGCCGGGGGCTCGCCCTCAAGCTGTCCGGAGCGAGCCTGGTCCAGGTGAGCGAGGTGGAGGTGAGCAACGCCAACTTCGGCGTGCTCGGCATCTGCGAGGAGGGCTGCGAACGACCCGGCTTCTTCGCGGTGATCAACGACCTCTTTGCGCACGACAACGCGGTGGGGCTCTGGGCCTACAACAACGCGGCGGTCCAGCTGGTCGGTGGCCACATCGCAAACCAGTCTGGCATCGGGGTGGCCGCCGGCATTGGGGTCATTGCCTCCCATGGAGCGCGCTTGGACATGACCGGCACGAGCCTCACCTCCAATGGCCTCATGGGAATGCTGGTGGACGGCGAGGGGGGAACGGACGTCGCGCTCACGCAGGTCAGCATCACCGACAATCAAGAGGCCGGGATGCAGGTACAAAAACTGGCAGGAACTGCAGCGGCGCCCAAGCTGCGCCTCAATGGCTGTGCCATTGAGCGCAACCGGCGCCTCGGGCTAGGTCTGGTGGCGTCCTCAGGAGTGCAGCTCAAGCGAAGCCGAATCGCTTCCACCGTCCTCGCTCCCACCACCGGGAACCTGAGCGTCTACAACATGGGAGATGGCCTCGGAGTCTTCGAGCAGTCCTCGGAGATCGTCGCCGAGGAGCTCGCACTGGAGGACAACGGGCGCACCCAGGCGCTGGTGGACGGCGGGGGCGCGAACATCGATCTGCGCGGGGCCTCGACCCAAAGCCACGCCGGGCAGCGCGGAATCGTGGTGCAGCGGACCGCGGGCTCCGTCCAGGCCCCACCGGCGTCGGTCGAGACGCCCGCGGCGGGCTCAGAGCTACCCTTCAAGGCCTCGCCGGAAATGCTGCCGGCGCATTGACGGGCCTCAAGAGGTGACGAGCAATCGCCTCCCGTCGCCGGGACCGCCGATTGATCGTCACCTCTTCAGCGCTGCTTCCGGACCGCCTGGCTCTTGGCCTCGAGTGCATGAATCGACAGCCAGTTTCCGACCTCGAGGAGGCTGCGCCTGAACCTCTCTCGACCTGCGCGGCCGTAGGTTTCGCGCGCCAGTGTTGCCAGCTCCAACGCGAGCCTCCGGTCGCGGTTTGCAAGCCAGAGCGCTTTCGCCAAGAGGAACTGGGCCGGTGCGCGCACGGTGTCTATCGCGAAGCCGTTCTTCCCCTCGCAAGCCTTGAGCGACTGCTCCAGCGGCTCCAGAGCCTTCTCTGGCGCCCTCTCCTCCATTCGCAGCCGGCCGAGCCCGAGCCAGAAGCCAGCGCGACTCGGATGATCGGTCGGGAGCTTCTCGAGAATGGCGCGCGCCTGCTCGAGGCGGGTTCGCGCGCGGTCGGTTTCACCCAGCTCCAAGAGGACCTGCGCGACATCGACGCAGGAGTCGGCCAGCTTGGGGCTGTCGGAACCAACGGCGGCCTCGCGTATCGCGAGGGCTCGCTCGAAGTACGGCAAGGCCTCGCCGAAACGGCCCTGTTCGTAGAAGACGACCCCGATGTTGTTGAGCCCGTTGGCCACGTGGAGGTGCTTGGGGCCCAACGTCCGCTCCATGGTTGCCAAGCTCTGACGAAAGACCATCAAAGCCTCGTCGAATCGCCCCAGGGCCAGCAGGATGAGTCCGATTCCGTTGCGCGAGGTCGCTGCGAGGTCGCTGTCAGGTCCCACCTTCTTCTCGCGCAGGGCCAGCGCCCCCTGGAAGGCCGCGAGCGCTTCCTGGAGCTTGCCGTCCAGGCGGAGGGTGATGGCGAGGATTTGGAGCGCCTCGGCAGTCTCCAGTCCATCGGGATCGATCTTCTGCCACAACGCGAGGGAGCGCCGCAGGTGCTCGACCGCGGCAGGCACTTGCTGCTCAGCCCTCAGCGTCTGGCCGAGGCTCCGCAGCAGCTCGGCGCGCAGCACTTCGCGCTCGCCCACGCGGGCGATGACCGCCTCGGCGAGGTCGGCCCAGGCGTGTGCCTCGACGAAGCGCGCCTGGCGCAGCCCCAGCACCCGCACCAGGTCGCTGAGCGCCAGCGCCACCAGGTCGTCCCGCCCGCTCGCCTCGGCGTCGGAGAGGGCCTTGAACAGCGTCGGCTCGGCAGCCTTGATGTCACCGAGGTGCTCCTGCAGCCGTCCGACGAGCAGCCCGGCCTCGGCCATCGCAGGGCGATATCCGGTGCCCCCGGCGGTCTCCAACGCCGACGAGGCGGTGGCCAGGCCCTCCTTGTACCTGCCCGTGCCGAAGAGCGCCCGGGCGCGATCCAAGCTGGCCATCGTCTGCTCGACCTGTGGTCGATCAACCGGGCTCGGCCGGACGCTCGCCGTCCGCAGCAGCTCCAGATCGGCGCAGTCGCGGATGGGGCTGAGCGCCTGGACCGCCTGGGCCGCCTTGCCCACGTCCTCGGGATCGGCACGAGCCAGCAGCGCCACCAGGGCGCGGGCCTCCGACATGCGGCGGTCAAGGCAAGCCATCCGGCGATCGAGCATCTCGTCGGACTGGACGCCGCGCTTCCGGGTGGCCTCGCAGGCCTCCTGCCGCATCGCGGCCCAGGACTGGAACCAAGCCCCGAAGCCGTCGCGAGTGAAGCCCCAGCCATCCTCGGCATCGGCGCGGCCGGTCGCCAGGAAGGCCTTGTGCAGCTCCTGTTGGCGCTCGGGGTTCCACTGCTCCGCCACCTCGGCCGGAGCGCCGCTGCACAGCTGCAACGATCTCTGGAAGGCGACGGTTCCCCAGGTGGCAGCCGCGAGCAGGGCCGCCACGCCCCCCACCAGACTCACCCTCTGCCGCAGCTTGTGGCCCGCATCCACGCCCAAGGCCGCGAGCAGCTCGTCCATGGAGGGATGGCGATCAGCGGGCTCGACGTGCAGGCCTCGCTGCAGGGCGCGCCGAAGCCAGGAGGGGACCTTGGTGTCCTTGGCCGGCTCGAGGAGCCGCCACTCGGCAGGTGGAGCCCCGGGCGCTGGAGCGTAGGGGCTGGTGCGATAGAGCGACTCCCAGAGCGCGACACAGAAGGCGTACTGATCGGTGCGCTCGTCGCTCTCCAGGCCTTGCAGCTGCTCGGGGGCCATGTAGGCCAGGGTCCCCATCACCTCGCCGGGGGCGGTCAACCGGTCCACAGGCCTCAACGGGCTGGAGGCAGGCGCGATGGAATGAGGAGCCGCGAGAGGTCGAGCGGCCCGAGCCAGCCCGAAGTCGGTGACCCGCGGACGACCGTCCTTTCCCAGCAGCACGTTCTCGGGCTTGAAGTCGCGGTGGATGATCCCCGCGCGGTGGGCCGCGGCCAACCCCTGGCCGACGGCGACGAACATGTCGAGGATCTCGCGCCACGCCCGCGGCGGCTGCAACCAGCTGCGCAGAGAGCCCCCGCCCAAGAGCTCCATGGCGATGAAGACCTGGCCCTCGAAAGTCCCGGTGTCGTGCACGGCGACGACATTGGGATGCGACAGCTGGGCGATGGCCTGGCCCTCGCGCAGCAGCCGCTCGTGCATGGCGGTGCCTTCCGTGGCGGTGGTCTTCTCCAGCACCAGCTTGAGGGCCACGCTGCGATCGAGCCCTGGGTCATAGGCGGCGTAGACCACCCCCATCCCGCCGGCGCCGAGCCGCTCCAGGACGAGGTAGCGCCCGATGGCGGTGCCGCGAGCCAGCACGGCGCCGATGGTGTTGGGGGTTCGCGAGGGCGAGCCTGCGGTCTTGCCCAGCGAGTCACGACACTCGGGACACTCCGCCAGGTGCCGTTCGACGGCCGAGCGAGATTCGCCCATCAGCAATCCATCGCTGTAGCTTCGCAGTAGGTCTGGGCTCGGGCAGGCCATGGGTGGTGAATTGTACTTCAAGAGCTGGCCATTGCCGCCGGCGGTATCGGATGCACGTTGACGGTCCATTTCGACGACGGTGGCACCTACGGAGCCAGCGAAACGCGGAACACGAGCAGGCTCGGTGTGCGCTGAGAAGGACTGGACCAGAAGAGAGTTGCCCTCGGTCTGATCGGCAGCGATGGAAGCTCACGGACAGCGACCACGACCTTCGCTCTTCGTGGCAAGATGACCCGCTGACTGATGGGGAGCACACATGTCACTGACCGTCGCCACGGCGATCGCAGCCTCGCTTCTTCTCGCCGGGGCGAGCGGGCGCAAGCCGCCGCAGATCATCGACGTGGAGGCGCTCCAGCGGCAGCAGCAGGAGCCTCTTCGCAGGACTCATCAGAAGACCGGACGCACGGTGACCTCGACGTCCCCCGCCGCCGATCTGCAGTTGGTCATGAACGACTCGGAGACGAACCGCAGCCTCTCGCCGATGCTGATCGAGCGCCTGACCGGGCTGGGTTACGTGGTGTCGCCCGAGGTGGACTACGGCAAGCTCGGCAAGTCCCGCAATGCCAAGGCCGTCTTGCGCTTCGAGGTGGTGCGAATGGACGGAACCTGCCTCATCACCGCCAAGGCCTTCGACCTCAAGAGCCCGGAGATTTCCTTCTGGCGCTGGGAGACCCAGGACG
>JACRCT010001140.1 GCA_016218885.1 Deltaproteobacteria bacterium
CGACCCGCGTCGAGCTCCTGATGACGGGCTACGACACCGCGCTGCATCTGCGCACCGATTGCGCCTCCGCCGCCAGCGAGGTGTCCTGCAACGACGACACCGAAGGGCAGGCCGGTAAGCTGGTGCAGACCCTGGACGCCGGCGCCTATTACCTGTGGGCCGACAGCTACGGTGAGCCCGGGGGAGCCTTCCAGCTTGACTACAGCTTCCACGCCAATCCCTGCGCTGGCGACCCCTGCCCGGGAACGCCGGAGTGCGTACCCGACGCCAGCTGGGCCAGCTTCTCCTGCCTGTGCCCCGCGGGGACCGTTCCCCACAACGCCGGCTGCATCGACGATCCCTGCCAGCCCAACCCCTGCACCGCGACGGCCCACAAGCAGCGCTGCGCGGCGGTGCTCCCGGGGAATCATCAGTGTCTGTGCAACATCGGCTACATCGACGACGGCAGCGGCAGCGGCGGGTGTGTGCTGGACCCCAACGCCAATGACTGGACCTTCATGGTGTACCTGAACGCCGACAACAACCTCGAGGACGACGGCTACGACGACATCACGGAGATGATGGCCGTGGGCTCCACCCCGAACGTGCACATCGTGGTGCTGCTCGACTCCTATTCGCGGGACGGAGGCGAGGCGCGGATTCTGTACGTGACGCAGGGCGGGACCCAGGTCATCGAGAACCGCGGCGAGATCGACATGAGCGACTGGCACACGCTGCGCGACTTCGGCGTCTGGACCGTCCAGCACTACCCGGCGCGGCACTACGCGCTGGTCATGTGGGATCACGGCGGTGGCTGGAAGTCGGCCCAGCCCAAGCAACCCATCCTCAAGGGCTTCTCCAACGACGACCATGGCACCGCCGGCGAGATCTCGGTCTCCAACGGCGACTACGCCAGCGCCCTCGAGGGAATCACCAACGCCCTGGGCGGCAAGCTCGACCTCATCGGCTTCGATGCCTGCCTGATGGGCATGTACGAGGTCGCCGCGGTGTCGGCGCCCTACGGCCGCGTCTTCGT
The DNA here is from genome assembly GCA_016218885.1 of Deltaproteobacteria bacterium. Lineage (GTDB taxonomy): Bacteria > Myxococcota > Myxococcia > Myxococcales > UBA5297 > JACRCT01. Next base: position 1,016 of record JACRCT010001140.1, read on the forward strand.
CGGCTCCTCTGAAACCGAGCCGGGGTCGGGGTGGGCGTACGACGATTTCCTTCCCGGCTTGACGGCCAACCCCTCCATGCCCGCGAAGGACCTCGGCATCTCCGTCGTCAATGCCTACTTCAACGAGTCCGACGAGAACAGCACGCTGGCGGTCTCGGACCTCGAGACCATGACGGCGCTGCACGCGGCGGTGACCGGCTTTGCCAACGCCCTCAAGGCAAACCCGAGCCTCTACGCGGCCTTCGAGTCGGCGCGGACGAGCACTCAGAGCTTCACCGACGACGAGTTCCGCGACCTGCAGGACTTCGCCGAGCGGGTGGCGGCCACCTCTTCGGCGCCTCGTGCCTTGCGCGACGCCGCCAACGCGTTGGTGGCCCAGCTGCAGCTGACCGTCGTCCTCTCCCGCGCGCAGGCCGGCTACCCCAAGGCCCACGGGCTATCGATCTACCTGCCCGGTCGCAGCGGCAGCGTGGACCGCGCCTACACCGACGCGGGGGCCCTCTGGAGCCAGCTGACGACGTGGGACGAATTCCTGGCGCACTACACGACCCACTAGCGACCGGCAGCTGCCGCCCTCCTCCCTTCTCCGGAGGAGGGCTCGCTGGCTCAATTCTCTGCTCGAGGCTCTGCGCTCGGGGCGCTGGAGCGAGCTCCTACCAGTGGCCGATCCAGAGGGTGGCCTCAGCGCCGTCGCAGCCCAGCTTGCCCCAATCGTGCCCGCAGGCGTCGCCTGAGGAGCGCTTGGCGAGACACAGCTCCTGGTATTCGGGATCGCATTTCGCCACGTGTCCGTGGTGCAGGAGCTCTTGCGAGATGTCCGAGCAGGAGATGCCACCGAGGCAGTCGAGGAGGACCGAGTATTTGCTGGCGACCGCGCTGCAGGCTTCGTGGTCGAAGGTGCCCAGGGTCTGCATCTCGCTGTTGAGGTCGATCTCGCAGCGCTCCTCCCAGTTGGGCCCGTCCCTGTTGACCTCCTCGCACCGCGACATCGTGCTGCAGCACTCCTTGGCCTTCTCGCAGGCGCTGCGGGCGGCGCTGGAGCAACCGGCAAGTGCAAGGGCGGCGGCGAGGACGCAAATCAGCTTCATGTCGGTTCCTCCACGTGCTAGGTCGGACGGCACAGGCCGTCGACTCCGGAGAGAGGTGCAGTCTGAAAAGATGTGGCGCGACCTGTCAACCGCGCGAGCGGGGCTCGCGACGACCGGCGAGGCTGGAGGTGCTGCCTTCTCGCCTGGCATGGCGGCAGAGGGGAAGTGGACATGCGGCGCGTATGCGTCTTCTGCGGTTCGAGCGACGGGGCGGATCCTGCCTACCGGGAGGCCGGCCGGCAGCTCGGGAAGCTGCTCGCAGAGGAGGGGCTCGGCCTGGTGTACGGCGGCGGGAGCATCGGCGTGATGGGGGCTATGGCCGACGCGGCGCTGGTCGGCAAGGGCGAGGTCATCGGGGTCATCCCCGAGGTGCTGCAGATCAAGGAGCGGGGCCACAAGGGCCTCACCGATCTGCGGGTCGTAGGCTCGATGCACGAGCGCAAGGCGTTGATGGCCGAGCTCGCCGACGGCTTCGTCGCGCTCCCGGGAGGCATGGGCACGTTGGACGAGTTCTGCGAGATCGTGACCTGGGCCCAGCTGGGGCTGCACGCCAAGCCCTGCGGCCTGCTGGACGTGAAGGGCTACTTCGGGCCGTTCGTGGACTTCATCGATCGGGCCGTGGCGCAGGGTTTCGTGAGGGTCGAGCACCGCGCGCTCATCCATGTGGACTCCGACGCGCAGCGGCTGCTCGACCGCATGCGCCGCCAGCAGGTGCAGCCCTCGCAGCGGTGGATCGGCAAGGAGCAGACCTGAAGAGGCGCGAGCGCGGCTTGCTCAGGGGCTGAGGCGAGTGACGTGGCCTGAGCGCACGACGGCGATCCACGTGTGGTAGGTGCCCGAGGGGTCGAGCAAGGTCACGTCGTAGCTGCCGGGCGGCAGGTTGCGTGAGAGCGGGGCGTCGCCCAGACGCTCTCCGTAGAGGAAGACGGTTCCGCGCACGGGGAGGACGAGCTTGCCGTATCCGCGGGCGAGACTCGCCTCCCGGGCCGCGCGGAGTGGCCGGTGGGGCGGCGCGGCGCGCCGTGGCGGCGGGGGTGGGAGCGCACGAGGCACGAGCGTCTGGCCAAGAAGCCTGAAGAAGGGGTCGTCGTCGGGCTCGTCTTGAGCGCTGGTCGCCAGCGGCATCAGGGTGGCGGTGAAGGGGTCGGTGACGGCGACGCCCGCGGCCTCCCGGATCTCGCGCAGGCCGGTCCCGACCGCAAAGCCTCCCAGCAGCAGCACCAATGCGGCCGTCACCAGGCGCTTGCGAGTCCAGCGCTGGGCGAACTGGACCACGTGCATCGGGACCGCGACGAGCTCCTGGCTCGCCTTGAGCAGCGCCGCCGGCACCTCTCCCACCACGCGCACCAGCTGCCGGGTCCCCCGGCGCCGGGCCTCGGTGAACAGGCGTACCGCCTGGATGCCACGCACCGGGGCGGGCAGCTCCAAGGGTGGAGGCTCCTGCGTGAAGGTCGTGGTGGGCTCGGGGGCGGGCCCCGCCAGCACCGCCCGCGCGTCCTGTGCTCCGAAGAGGTCGGTGAGGAAGGCGCTCAGCCGCGCGATGGTGGGGACCCAGGCGCGCTCGGAGAGGAAGGCATCGAGCCCCTGGCGCATCTCGTCGGCTGATTGGAACCGCCGGTCCGGATCGCGCTCCAGGGCACGCATCACGACCGCGGCGAAGCGCTCGGGGATGTCGGGACGCTTGAGGCGAGGGTCAGGGATGGGCTCGCGGAGCAGGGCCTCGACGATGGCAGCGTCGTTGTCGCGCCGGAAAAGCCGCTCGCCGGTGAGCATCTCGTGGGCGACCACGCCCAATGCGAAGACA
>JACRCT010001144.1 GCA_016218885.1 Deltaproteobacteria bacterium
ACGCGGGACGATTGGATCACGCCGGAGGAAGTCCTCGAGAGATGGGGACAGGCCGCCGGGGAGTGGTGAGCCGAGCCGCAGGGCAGATTCTCCAAAAGGTGCGTGCATGAAACGCGTTCTCAAGTGGGTTGGCTTGGCGCTCCTGGTGGTCGTCCTCGCCTTCGCGGGCATCGTCTTCGCTGCCTTCCATGGGCTTTCGCCCATCGAGGACGGCCGATGGAGTCTCGCTGGCCTGCAGACGGTGAAGGACGGGATCGTCTCCTGCTACCTCGTGGACCTCGGCGAGCGCGAGGTGGCACTCGTCGACGCCTGCAACGACAAGTCGGCGCAAGCCATTCTCGTCGGGCTCGCCAAGCGTGGGCTGGGCCCCGAGGCCGTGAAGGCCATCCTGCTCACCCATGGCGACTCGGACCACATCGCGGGCGCGCTCGCCTTCCCCAAGGCGCAGGTGATGGCGCTCGCCGCGGACGTCCCGCTGGCGGAGGGTCGCGAGACCCGGTTTCTCAAAGGGCTGCTTCCGCCCAAGGACACCGGCGTGCGCGTCGGACGCGCCCTCGCCGACGGGGAGGTCGTCGAGCTCTCCGGCGTCACCTTCCGCGTCTACGCCGTACCCGGTCATACCAAGGGCAGCGCCGCCTTCCTCGCGCGCGGCGTGCTCTTCATGGGCGACAGCGCCGAGGCGACGACCGAGGGTGCTCTGGCCCCCGCGAAGCGCCTCACCAGCGACGACCCGGCCCTGAACCGCGCCTCGCTCGCCAAGCTCGCTCAGCGCCTCGCGCCATCGGCTGCGGAGGTGATGGCCATCGCTCCCGCGCACTCCGGCGTCCTCTTGAAGGGGCTGGCCCCGCTCACCGACTTTGCTCGGGTGCACTGAAGCCTCGCCGAGCACGGCGCGATGAGTGGCTCGGAAGTTCTAGTGCGTCGACGTCGACGCACTAGAACCTCGCGCCCCAAGTTCGATCGGGGGTCGGGCTCGACGGTCCGACTCGTGCCGCCCCACTCCAGCTTCCAGTCCTCGGTCTGCACGTAGTCGAGGCGGGAGACGAAGGTGCACACGGCGCTCGCGTCGCAGACCACCGAGGCCACTGCCGGGAGAAGGAGCAGCTGTCGCCGCGCACCGTGGCCGGCGCTGCACCGCGGTGCGCGCCGCCGCTCCTGCTCGCCTGCCCTGGCTGGCCCGCCGGAGACGAGGCCGCGCTTCCACGACCCATGCGGACCTCAACAGCCAGGCGCGCAACCTCCACGCACACCTCCGCAGCCCGAGCGGTTCCCATCCGCCCGACCTGAACTCTGGGTCTTGCTTGACCTTTGCAGGGGGGGGTGTACAGAGGGCCACACTCACAGTCACCCTGCTGGACCTGTGGGCACCACCTCGTCGGTCCTAGCGCCCGATGCTTGAGCCAAGCAATGCCAGGGAGGGATTCATGCGCTTCAAGTCCACACCAGCTCTCTTGCTACTCGCGCCATTCCTCGCCTGCGCGGCGGAGGATCGCGGCGCAACCGAGCGACCCCAGGTCTTCGCGGAACGGCAATTCCTCAAGGCCGACAAGCCCACCAAAGACCTGTTCGGAGACTGCAGCCAGGGCGGGGAGTCGGATTGCCGCACCGGGCTCTGCCTCAATACCGAGGCCGGCTACGTGTGCAGCAAGGAGTGCACCGAGGACGAGGCGTGCGGGAGCGGGCGCTGCGCGACGATACATCCTGGGCTCGGAGGCCGGTTTTGCCTGCCAGCAGAGTAGTACACGCCCTCCAGCCTAGAAGAGCGCTCATCGTGTCGAGTCTGGGCAAACCTAGATCTTCTATACGCTTGTTGAAACAAGGTGCTTTTATGGCTCCATTGAATCAGCTCGCATCACAAAACAGCGCACGCCGAAGACGAAGTTTGGCATTAGGGCTTTCGATGGCCATTTCCATCGCCACTTCGGGAAACGCCTTCGCAGTCTGCGATCCAAATCACTATTACATGGCAGTGCGAGGGTCTCCCTGTGTCGTCTGGAGTGGTATCGAGTATCTTGCCGGTCACTACGATGTGATCCTGACTTGCCTCGGAGCCACATTCTGCATTGCCCAAACATGCTATGACGGAGATGAGTGTTGGGTGAACCCAGAACCCACTTGGGACTACGCTTGCGGGGACTGCGGCCCTGGGCCCTATTGCGGACCGGAAGTCTGCAACTCCATCGACGATGACTGTGATGGACTGGTCGATGAAGACAACGTCTGCCCCGGGGGTCCAGGGCATGACGACCCAATCCTCATCGGCTCCGGGGCGGTCGACCATCGAAGCACCGGCAGCGTCGAGATCAGGCAATCTACCGGGCCTTTCGAGCTCAAGCATTCCTACACCTCCTCCCCATCCGCTTGGGCCATCGGGCAGAATCAGAACCATTCACCGATGCTCAGCGGAGTTCCAAGACCGTTTGGATCTTCGCCCACCTCCTCTACTTCCCTGAATTGGTGGGCAAATCTCTTCTCATTCATCGCAGAGGGCCCATCGTCACCCGCAGGCAGCCGAACCGTGTTCGCCAGGGACATGGAAGGCGAGCTTCGCGCATACCGAGGCTGCGACGCCGGCTCGTGCTGGCTCGCGAATGGGACCACCGATGCCGGCTCTTCGAGTCAAAGCCAGCGCGACCTCCTGCGTGCGGGCATGCCGGATGGTGGTGTTGGCTATACGATGATTACCGAGGACGGCCGTCGCCTCGAGTATGGAGCGTACTGGGCCGGTCTGAATCCCGGAGCCAAGCACTTCCTCACGCGGATCGCCAACGAGAACAACGAGACCATCGCCACCATCAACTACGGCACCCAGAACCTTCCCCAGGGCTGTCCCAACTGCTGCCAGGGCTGCGATGCCGGAGCTGGCGGCACCCCCAACTGCACCTCGGGCGCCCCCTACATCGACTCGGTCACCCTCGCGAACGGCACTGCCCTCGACTTCCGCTACGTCCTGATGAGCGGCCCCAACGGCACAGAGTGCGTGCTCGACCATGTCTCCAAGGGAAGCACGGTGCTGGTCCAGTACTCTTACTCTCGAGTCGGCGAGCTCAGCGCCATTGCCTACGAGCCAGCGACCTCCAACGTCGTCGACACCTACTCGTATGATGGCGGCTTCGCGTTCGAGACTCCGAGAGGCAAGCTCGGGTACTCCTTCGACAATCAAGGACGAGTCGTGGAGTCCGCAGGCACACTCCAGGATGTGACGGTGGATTGGGCAACTCGTGCTTTCACCAATAACCTGGCACGCGGTCCCTACGGCGAGACCATGAGCGCGAGCACCACATACTCCGTCGGCAACGCCTACGGCACGATGGAGCCACGCCTATCCTCGAGCACCGAGACCGTCAACGGAGCAGCGGCGACAACCCAGTACCTCTGGCACGGCACCCCCACAACACCGGGCGCCGAGGCGGGGACGATCGATCCCGCCGGGCACTACTCGACCTCGACCTTCTCCCAGCACACGAGCTTCCCCTACCTCCTGGAGAAGACCAGCAGCGACCGCGGCTCACCGGACGGCGGCACCGGACTGGAGCATGAGGACTACACCTACACCTATGGCCCCGCGCAGGCGCCCATCCAGCGCGTAGACGAGGTGCGCAAGGACACGATCATCCCGGGGCTGCCTCTCGGCACCAAGGCGGTCCACAAGTCCATCTACTGGGATGGCACCAACAAGCTCAAGGAGTCCCAGCGGACGGGCTACACGGTGGTCAACGGCACAACCGAGCACCCAACGTACAGCACCTTCTACTATTACAACGACGCCAAGCCCGGCTGGTTCTCCCCTTGCTCGAGCGGGCTTCTCGATTCGGGAGACACCTATCTCGAGGTCCATGGCCCATGCGCCCCAGACAGCGACCATTGCGCCGCCTCAGAGCATCCGGTGACCGCCTACCACTACTGGGCGCCAGGCGCGGCCGTCCCCAAGCGCGGCGAGCTCCACAAGGTCATCCGGTACCCCGAGGGCTGCGGGTACCGGACGCTGGTGACGCCCTATGTCGGCTACGACGACTACGGGAACGTGACCGAGGAGACCGACCCGAACGGCGTCACCACAACCTACACGTGGGATGGCCCGGCGCATCGGATGCTCACTCGCTCCATCGGAGGACACACCACCACCTACGGCTACGACAACGGCGAGCTCGCGCGGATCCAGCACCCGAAGGGCAACTACGAGGTCTTCTGCCACCGGCCCAACGGTGACTGCACCGGCGAGTGGAACGCCAAGGTGCAGTGGAAGGCCAAGGCTGCCTCCTCCAATGGCGACGGCTGGTCGGAGAAGGTGAAGTACTACTACTGGCCCGACGGCTCGCTCAACGCGGAGGAGTACATCGATTGCGGCACCACCTCCTGCGGGACGGGCGCCGCCGGCACCATCCGCAAGATCAAGCGCTTCGCCTCGGACTCCCACGGCAACCAGATCCGCGAGGGACAAGGCGGCACCAAGAACCCCCAGGCCCCCTTCTTCACCCAGCGCTCGCCGATCGAAGTCGTGCGCGCCTATGACCACGCCGACAACCTCTCGGGGCTCGGCCAGCCCTTCGTGAACGACGGCCTCACGCCTCCGCCAGACTGCACCTCGGGCACCGATTCGCGCTGCACTGCCCTGCGATACGACATGGCGGAGAGGCTGGAGAGCGTCAGCGAGTACGCCAGCTCCTCGGCGAGCAGCCGGACGTGCTTCTGGCGCGATGCGCATGGGAACGTGAAGCGGGTGGCACAAGGATGCGCAGGCTCGAGTTGTGGCACCTACGAGCTCCCAACCGACTCCACCTGCGCGGCCGCGGCGATGGACTACCAGTACGATGACTTCGGCAACCTGGTGAAGGCCACTCTCCCCGATACTGGAACCACGCAGCGCGGGTACATCACGTACGAGTACGACGCCATGGGGAACATGGTGAAGAAGGTCACTGAGGAGATGCGGGCGACGAGCGCCTACCAAACCTACACCTACGACCAGATGGGCAGGCTCAAGGCAACCCAGCCCTCGGACCTCAGCGTGTCGCTCGCGACGTACGATTACGATATTGCGACAAGCGGCGAGTGCTCCTCGTTTACGGCAGGAGATGCGATCACGAATACCGCCGGTCGCCTCCGACGAATGACCGATAGCTTCGGGAAGACCTGGTACTCCTACGACGCGGAAGGTCGCGTCATCCGAGAACTCAGGCTGCGGTCACCGACGGACTCCAGACCTCCTGACCTACCCCTCGCGCGAACTGTCCGGTTTGGGTGACCGAGACGAGCGTTTTTCGTGCTTCTTGGCAGGCCGGGGGCCGGGGAATGCCATGCCGCGCACGAGCGGAGCGTGAACGTCGTAGCGGAT
>JACRCT010001145.1 GCA_016218885.1 Deltaproteobacteria bacterium
AGAACCGTGCCGTCGCATCTGCTCCCACGAGCAACTTGTTGTACTGGGTCGCGACGCTGACGGTGCTGCCGGGAGGGAGCGTGCTCCAGGCAGAGCTGCCGCGAAGAACATATACCTGTCCGGTGAATGTGCTGACCCGGTAGTCGCCGAGCGCGACCTCGTTCACCAGATCGCCATCGACATCCGGGACGATCGCGATGCTGCGCAGGTTGCTTGAGCCAGTGAAGGTGAAGTTCGGGGCGGCCGGGAATGGGGTGCCATTGGGGACGCCAAGGTAGACGGCGATCTCTCCTGCCTTCGTATTGAGAAGAAGATCGGAGCGATGGTCGCCATCGATGTCTCCGATCGCCAGGTACAAGCCGAGATAGGCGTTTACCGCGCCGCCGACGAAGACCCGAGGGGCCGCGGGGAACGAGGACCCGCCGAAGTACAGGTAGGCCTCGCCGGTATTCGAGTTGGCGTAGGGGGCGCCGACGATGAGGTCATTGAATCCGTCGCCGTTGAGGTCGCCATTGCCGGCCATGGCGTAGCCGAACTTCGCGATGGTGCCCGAGGAACCCGGATAGGGAATGGTGATGCTGTGCCATTGCACAGAAACGGCATGAGGAGCCGCGATCTTCGAACGATTGCCGACGCTGTCGATCAACCGCGGCTGGAAGGAGAAGTCGTTGAGCGCGGGAAGGCCAGTGAGGTGCACGATTCCATTGGTGCCCGCCGAGGGTGGTGCGGCAGGGTTCGCCTTGAGCGTGAGCGCAGGATTGTCGAAATTGACATCGCTATTGAGCTCTGCGCCGTTGAGCCGAGTCGTCCAGGAATACCCGAAATCCCAAGTCATGGGACCGGCAGGGCCATCGTCGGTCGGTGTGGTGAAGGCGACGTCGATGGCGGCATTTCGCTCGTCGAGCACGTGGGTGAACAGGCCCGTTCCAGGATCGGTGGTGACCGCCACGGGGGCCGGAGGGGCAACGACGTCGACGGTCAGGTTCCAAACGACCTCCGCGTGGTTTCCTGCGCTATCGGTAGCGGAGAACGTGAGAACGCCCACGAACCCTTGATCGAAATCAGCCCGGGGGGCCAAGTCCTGCACGGCATTCGTCGTGGAGTTGTTGGTGTACTTGGCGGTGGCTCCTTGCAGAATCTGGATGCGACCGGCTCCGGTGCCTGCCGAAGGGCCCGCGCCCTCGACGTGCAGCCCGATGACGACCTGCCCACCGGGTACCTCTTCGCCGGTGAGTGGATCGTCAACGTCCGCCAGATAGCCCGAAACGGCTTGCTTGACATTCTGGTTGTCGTTCTTGGCGACGACAAACAGAGCGTTCGAACCGTTGGGGATTGGCGTGACGACCTGCAGTGTCGGCGGGGTCAGGTCAGTGATTGCCGAAAATCCATTCGCCGAGCTGCCCACGATGACGCTCTTGCCCTCGATCGCGGTGACGGTCCCGTCCTGGAAGGTGTAGCTGAAAGAGAAGTTCCCGGTCCCCGAATCGGTGGTGACGGTCCTAAACGGGGTGAGTGGACCACCGTCGACGCTCGCGCTGAAGACGATGTCCGTCCCTCGGCAGCCATCGCGTGTTGTGTTGCCGCTAATGGTGACGACTCCGCCGGGAGTCGTGGTTGCATTGAAAACCGGGTTCGGAGAGTCGGGGCTGACGAAGTTCACGTCACATCCGGTCAGGTTGACCTGGATGTCTACCGTCGCCATGAAGGACTCGTTTCCCGCGAGGTCGGTCACCTTGGCGCTGAGCGTCTGGCTGCTGCCTCCGATGTTGACGTCGAAGGTCGCGAAGTTCGGCGTCCCCGCCTGAACTGTCCCAGTGCCGCCGCCCGGAGGTGCAGAGGTCGTGACGACCACGGGCTGGCCCGCCTCCGCGTTCGTCGTCACGGTCACGGGGAAGCGTTGGGCAAAGACGACCTCGTTCTGCGCTGGAGAGGTAAACGCCAGGGTAGGCCGGATGGTGTCCACCATGTTGATGACATGGCTCGCCAGTCGGGAATTGCCCGCGGCATCAAAAACGCGGGCCGTCAACGTGATCGCGCTCGTGCTCTGGGGGAGTGCGCACGCCACAGTGGCCTGACCGCCCACGAAGGTGGTGATGCTGGCCGGAGCGCAGGTGCCGGCGGAGGCAGTGAAGTCGACACGAGTGGCACTGCTCCCGACGGCGACCCTGAAGTCGAGGTCGCAGATGTCCATGCCCGAGACGATGGGCTTCTGGTTGTTCGTGTTGCAGACGTTGAACGTCGGGGCGACGACGGAGATGGAGGGAGCAGTGCGTTGATAGGTGATGCTCAAGGTGTTCGCTGGAGCGTTCACAATGGCCGGGCTCACCGCCGTCGATTCGTTGGGATTACCGGCCGCGTCCGCGACGAGCACCTTGAAGGAATAGAGCTTGTCGGTCGGGCAGAAGCTGAAGGTGGCGGCATTGCCAAGCGTCGCTGCGGTGGCGACGGGGGTCGCGCCATCCATCAGCGAGGCGACCTGACCGTCGCGGATCTCGTCGAAGGTGACAGTCACCGTCGCGGGGCATGCCGGCAGCTCGGCAGCGCTGACGACGCCGTCGCCGTTGCCGTTCAGGTCGTCCGGCGATGTGACGAGCGTTGCCTGGGCTGGTTTGGTGTCGACCCAGAGGTGAATGGCATTCGAGACCGTGCGCATCCCCGCCGCATCCCAAAGGACCGCGATGACGTCCTGTGTGCCCTGGGGAAGGCGAAGACCCGCGTAGAGCTGGGACGCGCCGGCGGCTGCTACAGCGGTGCCGGGGACTTGGTAGTAGCCCGGTGAGCCTTCGCACTCCGCGGCACCACCGAACTGGATGGTGCTGCAGAGAACGAGCTGGGTATTGGCCGGAATCGTGGTTCCGTAGGTCACGACGCCTTGCACCTGCGCGTAGGTCAGGCGATCGCCGCCAAGGTCGCGGAACACGTTGATGGTCCCCGCCTGCGGATTGGTGATCGTCGGCACCGGCAACGCCACGGTCGCCACTCGCACGTCCCACGACGCCGGCGTGGCGTTCCCCGCAGCGTCCGTGAGGAGGACGTCCACCGTTCCACTGAACCCCTCGGCCAGTGACAGGGTGGTGCCTGCCGTCTGCTGCCCGTTATTCGCGAAGGCCTGGTCGATGATGGGCGTCTCGCTCGCCACGCCGACCACGACGCTGCCCGAAAGAGCGCTGCCGTATCCGGTCTGAGCAACGGTCCCGACCCCGGTGACGGTCAGGTTGATGTCCGTCTGCCCGCCCGCGGTCGCGGTATCGCCATCCGCCACATAGCCAGCCGTTCCGACATGAGGATTGCCGGGGTTGACGATGAACAGCGAGCCCAGCGCCGGAATGGCTTCCACCAGCTGCGGCGCCGTGAAGTCCGAGAAGTAATCGATGCTCGAGCCCGCGTTGGGCGCCTGATTGGCCATATTGATCGTCACGGTCAGCTTGGCGTTGAACTCGCCGTCGGCGAAGGTGACCGGGATCTCGAAGTCGCCCTGGGCGTCGACGGTCCCGGAAAGGTTGGTGATCGTCCCGTCGACGTTCTTCTCCAGGCTCACCGTGCCACCCGCGCACCGGGTCGTCCGGCCCTTGATGGTGTAGGTGCCGACCGCCGGCGTTCCCGTGGGGTTGCTGTTGGCGATGTTGAAGATGAACTCGGTCCCTGCCGGGTCGCTCAGCTCCACGTCACAGCCGGCCACGTCGACGGTTACGTCGATGGCGCAGCTCCCCACGTTGCCCGCCTGATCGGCGACCGTCGCCGTCAGCGTCTGTTCGCCGAGCGGCAGGTTGGCAGCGATGGCCACCTCCCCCGAGGCATCGACGTCGCCGATCATCTCCTGGGGCTTCTCGCTTGAGGTCAGCGTGACCTGCTGCCCGTCCTCGACGTTGGTGACCTGCAGCTGCACGTTCACGTCCTGGCTGATCAGGATCGCGCCGTCGATGGGCGACACGAAGGTGCAGGTCGGCGCGCTGATGTCCACGGTCACGTTCACCGAGCGCGTGGTCGGAGTAGCCACGGTCCCAGTGTCGTGCTCGGCCGCCAGCACGAAAGCCCCATCGGGCAGGGTGATGGTGATCGCGGGGCTGGTGTTCGGGAGGAGATCTACCTCTCCCACGAGCTGTCCGGCAGCCCCTGCACACGTGGCCCCGGTCAGGCCGGTTCCCTGGGCGCACACGCGGACCTTGCCGCCCGTGCATCCAGCGGTCTGCAAAGCCACGATGGTCTGGAGGCCGGGAAGGCTCGGGGCGGCGTCGTCCTGGGCATTGAACTCAGCGCCATCCGCCGGAGCGGCGATGGCCACCACGCAGTGGTTGATCTCCACGGTCACTTCGATGGCGCAAGAGCCTTCGTTGCCGGCCTTGTCGCTGACCTTCGCGGTGAGCGTCTGCGCCCCTTCCGGAAGGACCGCGTTGATGGTCACGTCGGGGGTGTTTCCCACCGTGCCGGCCATGGGCTCAGGCTTGGAGCTCGAGGTGAGGGCGACGGCCTGGCCGACCTCGGCGCCGCTGACCTGCAGCTGGACCGTCACGTCGATGGTGTCCAGGGTCGCTTCGTTGACCGGGGAGGTGAAGCTGCAGGCGGGAGCCACGGTGTCCACCGTAACGTTGACGGCTGCTGCCGCGGTCACCGTTGCGCCGGTCTCGTGCTCGGCGGCGAGGACGATCGCGCCGTCCGCCAGAGTCAGCTCGACCTCGGTGCTGTTGGTCGAGGAGAGGTTGGTTTCTGCGAGCGCCACTCCCGCGGCGCTCTTGCATGCCTCGCCGGTACCGTTGGTCCCCTGGGCGCAGACCCGGATCTTGCCACCCGAGCAACCCGTGGTGTGCACCACCATCTTGGTCTGCAGGCCGGACCTCGTCGGGTCGGTGTCGGCCTTCCCGTTGAGGACGGTCCCGTTCTTGGGGGTAGTGATCTCCACGGTGCAGGGGATCTCGGTGAGGTCGGCGACGACGACGGCCTTGGCCTCCGCGCTTGCGCTCCCGTCCTCGACGGTCACGGAAAGCACGTGCGAGCCGGCCGAGAGCGAGGTGGTGAAGGTTATCGAGCCATCGGCGGCCAGCGCCTGGACCTCACCGGAGCGCGAGCCGTCCACGCTCAATGCGGTGTTCGAACCGGCCGCGAAGCCGACGGTCGTCGCCTTGACCTCGATCTGCAGGCCCGCCGTGGTGTTGTCGACATCGTTGGCCATCGTCAGAGTGGCTCCGTTCGTCGGAGACACGATCGTCACGGTCTGGACAGGGTTCTCGTCATCGCAGCTGCAACCGCCCATCGTGGCGGCGACAGCGAGGGACAGAGGGATCCAGATTCGGCGGGTCATGATTTCCCCACGGGGCGTTCGGGCGCGTCAGCGCGCCGGTGTGCTTTCGGGAGCCCGTCCGGCGGCCAGCTCCCCTCCCTGCGACGACGACAAGACTTTCCGCTCGATCAGCTGACCGACGAACGCCGCCGTGTCGCGCAGCGCCGTCTCCTCGTCGACCTCGAACTCGCCACAGATCGTCGAAGCGATCTCGCGCACGGTCCGAGTTCCATCGGCCAGGTCGAGGATCCGGTCGCCCACTGCGCTCGGCTCCTCGCTCCCGTCCTCGACGAAGTAATGGAGCTGATCGTCGAGCGTCGCGACCATCCAGCGACCCCCCACGCGCTCCATGGCCGCCTCGGGGTTTGGCCGAGGCTTGGTGTCAAGCGGCAGATCCATGTTCAAAGTGCCGGCATTCTCCCTTCAGGCGCGCCCCGGATGCAAGAGCCCGACCCGCCTTTTTCCGTCAGCGGGTTGACGCTCACTGGCTTGCCCGAGGGAGTGGTTTCAACGTGCTAGTCCATTCAAGCTTCCGGTGGGGTGGAGAGACCTCAACCGGTGGATAGTGTTGCTGATTTTCGAAAGCTTCGAGCGCAATTCGGCCCCTGGCTAGCTGCCCGAGTCGCGGCTTCCAGGCTCGCGCACACCAGTCCTGCCAACCGCCCTGGGGGAGGAGTGAGGTGCCGCGTGCAGGTCAAAGCAAACCCCCAGGGGCTCTTGCGACCTACCCCCTAGTCCCTCCTTCCTTCATTCGTCAAGCCCACCTTTTGGTCGCTGCTGCCCAGGTCTGCTCTGACTCACCCGGGGTCATCCGGCACGACCTGGCTCTGCAGGCTCACGAGTAACGACCTTCTCGCCTGCGGGCTCCCCGACCGCAATTCCGTCCCTATCGTTGGTCGGTGCTGCTGCGCTTCTTCATATACGGCGCCTTGGGCTGGTGCATGGAGGTGATCTTCACTGGTGTGAGCTCGCTCCTCAAACATGACCGGAGCGCGACCGCCAAGACCTACCTGTGGATGCATCCCATCTATGGAGCCACGGCGCTCCTGCTGGAGGGGGCTCACGACCTGATGTCCACCGCTCCCTGGTTCGCGCGCGGCTTCGCCTATCTGGCCATCATCTACGCCGCCGAGGCCCTGTCCGGTTGGATCCTGCGTCGCGTCCTCGGGAGCTGTCCCTGGGATTACGGGCGGGGGCCCTGGTCGGTGGCGGGGCTCATCCGCCTCGACTACGCGCCGGCGTGGTACCTGGCAGGGCTGCTGTTCGAGCCTGTCCGCCTCCTGCTGGCGGGGCTTGCCAAGCTGCCCCTGCGCGTCGCCTTCCCATAGCCTCGCGCGCGCCCACGGCCATCCGCTACATTACCGGTCCATGGCGGCGAACGACCTTCTATGGCAGCAGCTTCGCGCGGGGGGACTGCTCACCGAGGAGGGCGCCAGCGCGGCTCGAGCGCGGGTCGCGACGAGCGGCGAGGACTTCGCTTCCGCCTGCTGGGCGCTCAGGCTCGTCCCTGAGCGAGACCTGGCCCGCGTCCTGGCTCGCCTTTGTGGCTACCCCGGGATCGACCTGTCGGCTTGCGTGCTGAAGCTGGCCAACCTCGAGCTCATCCCCGAAGACGTCATCCGCCGACAGCTCGTCTTGCCGGTGCTCGACTCGGGCTACGACATCGTCATCGCCATGGCCGAACCCGATGACTCCGCCGTCTACGATCAGCTGCGCTTCCTCACCGGGCGCAAGGTGCTGCGGCACGTGGTCGTCCCGGGCGCATTGCGCGCGGTCATCGAGGGCGTCTTCAAGTCCCGCCTCGCCGGCGCGGGCGAGTGGCGCGGTCGAGAGGCGTGGAAGCTCGATCCCCCGCCTGAGGGCTGCGTCGCGTTCGTCCACCCTTCCGCTGAGCCCGCAGGCGCCGCGGCCCCTGCCGCTGAAGGAGCCATGCCGGGGCTGGTCGGAGGGGTGATCGCCGAGGTTGGTGAGCGCTGGCTCGATGGCATCTTCGGCGGGATGGAGATGCCGGCGCGCGCTGGGGCGCCCCTTCCCGCGCCTGCGCAACCGAAGCCCGCCATCGACGCCCGAACCACGCTGAAGATGGACCAGCTCGGGGTGGGCACGACGGTGCTGGTGGTCGATGACGATCCCGAGATGCGGGCGATGGAGGCGAAGCTGCTCGAGCCGTTCGGCTGCGCGGTGGTGCAGACCGGCGACGGCAGGGAAGCGCTCGCCCTGGCGCGCGAGCTCAAGCCCGACGCGATCCTGCTCGATGCCATGCTCCCGGGGATGCACGGCTTCGAGGTCTGCCGGGCAATCAAGGGCGATCCCGCGCTGCGCGGGGTGGGCATCGCCATGATCTCGGGCATCTACACCGGTTGGCGCATCGGTGCCGACCTCAAGGAGGCCTACGGGGCCGACTACTTCTTCGAGAAGCCCTTCCGCATCCCCGAGGTCAGCCGGGCGATCCGCGTCCTCCTGCTCGGAGGGGCGGGCGCCGAGGTGCTCTCCCGTGCCCGGCGGCAGGAGGCGCTCGCCACTTGCCACGAAGCCCTTGAACGGGCTCACACGGGTCGGCACTCCGAGGCCATCGGGCTCCTGCAGGCGGCGACCCAGAAGGACCCCTTTTCGGCCGAGCCGCACTTCTTCCTGGGGCAGGTCCTTCGCCAGGCTAACCAGCCGTATCAGGCGGTGGCGGCGCTGGAGCGCGCGGCCGAGCTGCGTCCCGACCTCGATCAGCCGCTGACCATGCTGGGCGAGCTCTACCTGGCCCTGGGGTTTCGCAAGACCGCCCGCGACGTGCTGCTGCGTGCCCGTGAGGCCTGCGCAGATCCCCTCCGCGCCAGGCAGATCGAGGCCCGGCTGGCGGAGCTGGGGCGGGCGTAGGCGGTCGATTCGAGCGAGCGGTGGCCTACCCGTGCAGATCGGGCAGCGGCTCTCGGGCCTTGAGCCACTCGAGCGGGATCTCGCTGGTCATCGCCACGATGCCTCCGACGATGGCGCAGGTCGTGTCCCTATCTCCCAGGCCGGAGACCGTCGTCCACAGCGCCTCCTCGTAGCTCGTGAGGTGGTGCGCGGCGCAGAAGAGCGCGAACGGCACCGTGTCCTCGGAGCAGACGCGCCCCCCGGCTCCCAGCCGTCGGGCAGCCTCCTGCGTGCTCGCGGGGTCGAGCTCCGCCGCGGCCTGGATCCCCTCGCGGGTCGGCCCCGGGGGAACCCAGGGGAGGACCTCCTCGAGCAGCGCTTTGCCGGGAGGATGGGGCCTGACCGAGACCAGCGAGGCCGCGACCGCGATGGCGATGGCGCCCGCCTGCCCCTCGGGATGGGCATGGGTGACGCTCGCCGAGAGCCTCGCCTCTTCGGCCGCGCGCTGCGGGTCGCCGGCGAAGAAGGCGCCGATGGGTGCCGCGCGCATCGCGCCGCCATTCCCATAGGAGCCTTGTCCATCGAAGAGCTGGCGCGCTGCCTGTGCCCAGGGGGTTCCGGCGCGAACGGCCGCCATCCAATCGTGTGCGCCGCCCCCGTAGCCGCGCTGGGGCGTGTATCGCTCCACGAACCTCCTCGCGAGCGAGTCGGGATCTATCCGGCGCCTGGCGCCGAGCTCCTCGACGATGGAGATCGCCATCTCGGTGTCGTCGGTCCAGCTCCACGGTGGCTCGGGGAGCACGCGCCCCTGGATGCGCTCCGCGGCATCGGGCCTGAAGTAGCGCTCCCCGAATGCGTCACCGACCGAGAGCCCGTGCAGGCTGTGGACCGCACGCGCCAGACCGACCGCAATCGAGGCCTTTCCCATGAGGTTCTCCCGGTATCAGCCGCCGATGGGCTACTTCATCGCCTTGGCGTCGAGGGCGTACTTCTTCACCAGCCGCTCGATCGACTTGCGGTGCAGCCCCGACTCGCGTGCGGCCTGGCTCAGGTTGCCGTTGCAGCGCTGGAGCAACGTGGACAGGTATTCGCGCTCGAACGACTCGAGCAGCTGCTCCTTGGCCTCCTTGAAGGACAGGTGCTCGTTGAAGGGCAGCGGCGCCTGCTTCTCCTGGCCGCGCAGCCGGGCCGGCAGGTGCTCGACCTGGATCTCCTCGCCCTCGGTGAAGGTGAGCACGTGGGAGACGACGTTGGTCAGCTCGCGGACGTTGCCTGGCCAGCCGTAGTTCATCAACACGTTCATCGCCGCCGGGCTCACGCGCAGCGGGCCGTGGCGGGCCACCACCTCGGGGTCGGCGAGCATGGCGCGGGTGAGGTGCGGGATGTCCTCGCGCCGCTCGCGCAGGGCTGGCAGCTGGACGTTGATGACCGAGAGGCGGAAGTAGAGGTCCTCGCGGAAGTTCCCGGTCGCGACCTCCTTGGCCAGGTCGCGGTTGGTGGCGCAGACGATGCGCACGTCGACCTCGAGGACGTCGTTGCCGCCCACCCGCCGCACCTCGCGGTTCTCCAGCACGCGCAGGAGCTTGGGCTGCAGGTCGAGGCGCAGCTCTCCGAGCTCGTCGAGGAAGATGGTCCCGCCGTTGGCGCGCTCGAAGGCCCCTTCGCGGCTGGAGGTCGCGCCCGTGAACGCGCCCTTCTCGTGCCCGAAGAACTCGCTCTCGATGAGGTTGGGGGGGATGGCCCCGCAGTCGAGCACCAGGAACGGGCCCCTGCGGCGGGGCGAGTACTCGTGGATGGCGCGCGCCGCCAGCTCCTTGCCGGTGCCGGTCTCGCCCTGGATGATCACCGGGACGTTCATGGGCGCGATCTTCTTGATCAGCCCGAAGACCTGCCGCATCCGCACCGAGTGGCCGATCATCCCCGACAGGCTCGCCTCGCGCTGCGGCTCGAGGGCGATCTCCTCGTCGACGGGGGTGAAGGTCAGCACCGTGCTGCCGATGCGGATCTGCGCACCCGGCTGCAGGTAGGCCCGCTCGATCCTCCGGCCGTCCAGCAGGGTGCCGTTGGTGGATTCGAGGTCGATGAGCAGGAAGCCCTTGTCGGTGTGGATGATCTCGATGTGCTGGCGCGAGACGGTGCGGTCCTCGAGGACGAGGTCGTTGGCCGGGTAGGTGCCGATGCGCAGCCGCTCGTTCTCGGAGACGAACTCCTTGCCCTGCCCGGGGCCGGAGGTGATGACCAGCCGGCACTTGCTCACCTTGAGCAGGTGCGGCAGCTGGAACACCGTCGAGGTATGGGTGCTCTCGCGGCCGGGCTCGAGGGCCTCGCCGGGGCTCGTGAGAATCTCTTCCTGGTCGTCGATGCCCG
>JACRCT010001146.1 GCA_016218885.1 Deltaproteobacteria bacterium
CCGAGAATCGGGGCGGTGGGGCTCGCCTGGCGGCCTCCTGGATACCATGGTTGACGGGGTTGCCGCTTCCCTCTCAACACTCCTGTGGTTGCCTGCTCCCACATCCGGAGCGCGCAGGCATGCCCGCCGGCAACGGCCTGTCGCGGAGGGTCGGAGCCGAGGGTCGCGTCGCCTGGGGGCGAGGGGTTCGTCCACTACGCATGGGAGAGACGCTTGCCCGCTGGGCAAAGGAGCGAGGGACCCCCGTTCCCGGCACGCGCCCGGAAAGGAGAGGGCGCAGAAAGGCTGGCCAATCGGTCCTAGCTTTTCTGGTGGGGCGCCCCATGCCGCTCAAGAAGATCCTCATCGCCAATCGCGGAGAGATCGCCTGCAGGGTCATCCGCACCTGCCGCGAGATGGGCATCGCTGCGGTGGCGATCTACTCCGACGCCGACCGTGCGGCGCTGCACGTGCTTCGCGCCGACGAGGCCTTTTGGGTCGGTCCTCCCCCTTCACGCGAGAGCTATCTGGCGATCGACCGGATCCTGGAAGCTGCGCGACAGAGCGGCGCCGACGCGGTCCACCCCGGCTACGGCTTTCTCTCCGAGAATCCGGTCTTCGCTCGGGCCTGTGAGCGCTCGGGCCTGGCGCTCATCGGGCCGCCCGCTTCGGCAATGGAGGCGATGGGCGAGAAGACGCGCGCTCGGGACCTGAGGCGGCGCGCCGGCGTGCCGGTCGTGCCCGGCTCGCCGGGGCCCATCGCCACCGAGGAGGAGGCGCTGACTCTGGCGAGGCAGATCGGCTTCCCGGTGATGATCAAGGCTGCGGCGGGTGGCGGCGGGAAGGGCATGCGCAAGGTGGAAGGCGAGGCCGCCTTCCTCCCGGCATTCCGCGCCGCCTCCAGCGAGGCGCAGAGCGCCTTCGGGGACGGCCGCGTCTACCTGGAGAGGTTCCTGGAGAAGCCGCGCCACGTCGAGGTGCAGGTCTTCGCCGACGCCCACGGCACGTGCATCCATCTGGCTGAGCGTGAGTGCTCGGTGCAACGCCGGCATCAGAAGGTGATCGAGGAGACGCCATCACCGGTGCTCACCCCGGAGCTCCGCGAGCAGATGGGGGCCATCGCGGTACGGGCGGCTCAGGCGGTGGGCTATGTCGGCGCGGGGACGGTGGAGTTCCTCGTCGATGCCCATCGCAACTTCTATTTCCTGGAGATGAACACGCGGCTGCAGGTCGAGCACCCGATCACCGAGTGGGTCACCGGTGTCGACCTCGTGCGCTGGCAGATCCAGGTGGCGGGCGGCGAGCCGCTCCCCGTCCGGGAGCCGATCCTGCAGCGGGGCCACGCCGTCGAGGCGCGTGTCTATGCCGAGGATCCGGCCCACGGCTTCATGCCCAGCCCCGGGCGGATCGAGCGCCTGTCCATTCCGAGCGGGCCCTGGGTGAGGGACGACGGCGGCGTGTACGCCGGGTATGAGGTGCCCCTCTACTACGACCCGCTGATCAGCAAGCTCTCGGTCTGGGCACCGAGCCGTGCGCAGGCTTTGGCTCGCCTGCGGCGCGCCCTCTCCGAGTACGTGGTCACGGGCATCCCTACCAACCTCGCTTGGCTCCAGCGGGCGGTGCGTCACCCCGAGCTGGCCTCTGGCGACTACGACACCGGGTTCGTCGAGCGCCACGGCGCGCAGCTCCTCGGGGAGAGCGACCCGGAGTCGGAGGCGATGGTGGTGGTGGCCTCGGCGCTGTGGGCTCATCGCAAGGCGAAGGGCCGAATGGCCACTGCCGGGGCGCGGCAGGGCCGCGAGCCATCGGCGTGGAAGCAGTCTGGTCGGCTGCGCGCGGTGCGGCGCTTCTAGGGGAAGGGGAAGCCCGATGCCGAAGACGCCAGCTCGCTACTACGTGACCTTGAGGCCGGAGGAGGAGCCGGAGCCGGTGGAGGTCATCGAGACCGAGAGCGGCGAGACGCAGGTGGCCTGGCGCGGGCGCGGCTGGCGCGTGAAGGCCAGCGAGGTCGCGCAGGGAAGCCTGAGCCTGCTCGTGGGCCATCGCAGCTACCGCGTGGAGCTGGAGGAGGCGGGCGGGTTGGTCCACGTGCAGGTGGGGGAGGTGAGCGAGCGGGTGGTCGTGGTCGACGAGCGCGGACATCGAATGCGTCGCGCCGCCCGCCATCGCGTCCTGGAGGGGCGGCAGACCGTGACTGCGCCGATGCCGGGGCGCGTGGCGCGGCTGCTGGTGGAGGTCGGCGAGGAGGTCCAGGAAGGGCAGGGGCTCATCGTGGTCGAGGCGATGAAGATGGAGAACGAGCTCAAGAGCCCCAAGGCTGGAAGGGTCGAAGAGATCGCGGTGGAGGGAGGGCAGACGGTGGAAGGTGGCACACGCCTCGTCGTGGTCGACTGACCTACCCGCCGAATGCCAATCTCGAGCTGCGCCGTGCGGGCTCGGAGGCGCCAGGGACCCGACAGGACTCGCGAGATACCCAGGGACGCCGGCATCCGGCATCGCGCTCACGCCCTGCACGTGCTCGAGCTTGCGGTCCGGGCCGGCGGGCGCTATCCCCGCAAGAATGCGATCCCACGAACAGCATGGACACGGCCCCGGACGAGACCCCTTTGGGAACCCCAAGGACCTGAAGGCCTATCTGAAGAAGCTCCTTTCGCCCGAGCGCGACGCCTGGCAGAGGCCGGAGCGTGTGGCCAGAGAATTGCGGATCCGCGGGAAGACGGTCGCCGAGATCGGCCCGGGGCCGGGCTACTTCACCCTCCCGCTCGCGCGCGCAGTGGGCCGCGGCGGCCGGGTGTTCGCGGTGGAGGTGGAGCCCAGGCTCATGTCCGTCCTGCGCGACCGCCTCATCGAGCACGGGGTAGGCCACGTCACTCCCGTGCTCGGGTTGCCCGAGGACCCGCTCCTGCCCGCCGCGAGCTGCGACCTGGTATTCGCGGTCAACACCTTCCACCACTTCCACCGCTTGCCTGCCTACCTTCGCAAGCTGGCGCGCGCCCTCAAGCCTGGAGGCCGGATCGTGAATATCGACTTCCACAAGCGTGAGCTGCCCTTCGGCCCGCCGGTGGACCACAAGCTCTCGCGGGAGGATTTCCTCGCCAGCGCCAGGCGCGCGGGCTTGCGCCTGGCAACCGAGTCCGACCTGCTGCCGTACCAGTACTTCCTCACCTTGAAGCTCTCCCGCTCCTGACCTCGGTCGTTGGCCCCTCACGCCGCAGGCATCAGCTTTCCACCGAAAGGGAGGGAGCCATGAGAGAGGAAGGCAAGACCACGCGGGCGATCGAGAGCCGGACCAGCAGGGCGCCGTCGTTCTTCTACATGGGCCTGGCCATCGGCTCGATGGCGGTCTCGGCTGGGTTGTTCCTGACCGGCCGCAAGAATTGGAGCCAGTTCATCGGGCTGTGGGCGCCGACCATCCTGATCACTGGCCTGTACAACAAGATCGTGAAGGTCCAGGAGTCGCTGCAGCCCGCGAGCATGGTGCCGACCGCCTGAGGTGCTCGCGCCGTCCCCGTCGCTTGCATCGCTCAAGGGAGGGCCGACCGACCGCCTCCGGACGAGGGGTCTGGAGCGCGGACTCGCATCTTCGCGCCCTCGTTTGACAAGGAGGTGCTCGGTCTTAGGTTCCGTCTGCACCAGAGACCGGCCGCCCGGAAGGGGCCACAGGGAACCAAGGGAACCAGAAGACCAGACGAGGAGGACGCCATGCTGTCGATCCGCAAGTTCCATTTCAACCCCATCGACCAGGTGCTGGATTCGTACGACGTCGCCGCCCGTGAGGGCCTGTCCTGGCAGTGCTTCTCTCCCGCCGCGGACGTGCGCGAGACCGCTGACGGCTATGCCCTCGAGCTCGACCTGCCCGGCTTCACCGAGAAGGAGGTCGAGGTGCTGCTCGAGGGCAAGCACTTGACCATCCGCGGCGATCGCAAGGCGGCCCAGGATGTCCAGTACACCCGCCGCGAGCGCGGCTTCGGGGCCTTCGAGCGGGTCTTCCACCTGCCCGACGACGTGGACCCGGTGCGCATCGAGGCCAAGGCCAAGAACGGCGTGCTCACCGTCACGCTTCCCAAGGCCGAGGCGTCCAAGCCCAAGACCATCAAGATCGTCGGAGAGTAAGGCGGCGGGGTGAGCCCATGGGTTCATGGCGGGAGGCCTCCGTGGCCTCCCGCCTGGCTCGCATGGGGCCCACACGAAGAGCGGGACCCTTGGCGCAACGAGAAGAAGAGCCCCGCCTCGAGTGAACGAGGCGGGGCTCTTCGTCTACAGGCCCATTCGCAAGGCCCGTCTTCGTCCGTCTTCTACTTGCGCACCACCTGGTAGCCCGCCTTCTCGACCGCCTTCTCCAGGTCGGCGAGTGACGCGACCGAGTCGTCATAGGTGATGCTCACGGTCCCCTGGCTCAACTCCGCCTTGGCCGCTTTCACCCCGCCGACCTTCCTGAGCGCCGCTTCGGTGGCTGCGGAGCAACCGCCGCAATGCCAACCGGAGACCTGCAACCTCGTCGAGACTTCCTTGGCCATCGCTTCTCCCGAGAACAGCGCGAGTGTCGCCGCCACCACCAACCCCGCGACCCCACTCCTGAGCATGGTCCGTGACCTCCCGACCGAGGTGCCCTGCGCCAGGGCGGCGACCGATTCCCCCATTGGATGCGGTGTCCAGGGAAAGGGTTCTGCAAGGATCCCCTGGACGACCTCGCGGGTCGCCCATGGCTCAGCGCAGGCCATAGAGGGGTCGGTACTTCTTCCACAGGTAGTCCATGAAGGGCGCCTCGCAGAGGCGGGACCCCGTCACCTGCTCCACGAGATCCTCCGCGGGAAGTAGATAGCCTTGGCGGTGGATACGGGCGCGCAGCCAGTCGAGGACGACCTTGAGCTCGCCGCGGCCGATGGCCTCCCACACGCCGGGGACCTCCTGCTCGAGCCGCGAGAGAAGCATCGCCGAGTAGAGGTTCCCGATGGCGTAGGTGGGGAAGTAGCCGAACTCGCCCCAGGCCCAGTGGATGTCCTGCATCACGCCCACCGAGTCGTCGCTCGGGGTGAGGCCGAGGAAGGTGCGCATCCGCTCGTTCCAGGCCTCGGGCAGGTCGGCCGCCTGCAACTGCCCGCGCATCAGGGCCAGCTCGAGCTCGAAGCGCACCAGGATGTGGAGGTTGTAGGTCACCTCGTCGGCCTCGACGCGGATGAGGCTCGGCTCGACGCGGTTGAGCCAGGCGTCGAAGGCCTCGGGCTCGACGCCCGCCAGCTCCTGCGGGAACAGGGAACGCAAGATCGGCAAGTAGTGCGCCCAGAACGGCCGGCTGCGCCCCACCAGATTCTCCCAGAACCGGCTCTGCGACTCGTGCAGGCCGAAGGAGGGCGCCTGCGCCAGTGAGGTGCGCCCCTGCTCGAGGGGGAAGCCTTGCTCATAGAGCCCGTGGCCGCACTCGTGGATGGTGCTCATGAAGCCCGAGAGCGGGTCGTCGGCTTCCAGGCGCGTGGTCAGGCGCACGTCCAAGGGATGCCCGGCGCCGCCAGTGAAGGGGTGGGTGGACCTGTCCTGTCGGCCGGCTTCGAGGTCGAAGCCCAGGTCGCGCATCAGCCGCAGCGTGAACTCCCACTGCTTCGCGGGGTCGAAGCGGCGGCCGGCGAAGGGGTTGGCGGGCTTGCGCCCCGTGTCCACGATGGCCTTGACCAGCGGCACCAGCTTCTCGCGCAATCGCTCGAGCAGCGGGGCCAGGCGCTCGACGCGCATGCTGGGCTCGTAGCCCTCGAGCAGCGCGTCATAGCGCTCGCCTGCATGGCCGAGGGCGTCGGCCTGCTCGCGCCGGAGGCGGATGAGCACCTCCAGGTGCGGCCGGAAGGCGGAGAAGTCCCTGCGCACGCGCGCCCCGCGCCAGGCCTCGACCGCTCGCGACTGCTCTTCGGCGAGCTCGACGACCAGCCTGGAGGGGACCTTGACCGCCCGGTCCCGCTCCCAGCGGACGTTGCGCACCATCGCCCGCTGCTCGGCCCCCAGGGACGGGCGCTGCTCCAGAGCGGCGATCGCCTCGCCGAGAGCCGGCGCGATCAGCCGCTCGTGGTAGAGCCCCTGCATCGTGGCGAGCTGGTGCGCGCGCGGCTCGCCGCCCTTGGCCGGCATGTAGGTCTCCTGATCCCAGGAGAGGATCCCGATTGCCCCTCCGAGGTCCTTGAGCTCGTGCATGCGGGCGATGAACTCGCTGAGTGCGTCCTGGGCCATGTCCTAACCTCGCTGAGCGGGAGAACCAAGCGGGCATGGTAGCCCTGTTCCTGACCAGGCGTGCAGCGGGAGGTCCGCCCGGTCGGCTTGTTGGCTGGAAGTGGACGAGCATGAGGTGGGGTCTTTCGCGCGGTCCTCCACTTGGAGCAGGATGGCGGTCATGAGCCTGCTGGAGGTGGTCGCCAAGAAGAGATCCACGAGCCCCCGGGTCGCACTCCTCTTCGCGGCGGGGCTGCTCACGTCGATGAGCCTGGGCGCCTGTGACTGTGGCGGCGCGCCGGACGGGGTAGTGGACCAGTGCCAGAGCGAGCTCGCCCTGCCGCCCTCGGTCGCCACCGACATCCTCTTCGTCATCGACAACTCGGGGTCGATGCGCGAGGAGCAGCAGAAGGTGGTCGACGAGCTGCACACCTTCGTGGAGACGCTGGTCAGCTCCCCCATCCGCAATGACTTCCAGATTGGGGTCGTGACCACCGGGGTGAGCCAGAACTTCGCCGGCTGCGGTGAGAACCAGCCACCGCAATGCATCCAGTATCCAGAGGAGAGCGGGCTGCTGCAGCGTGGGAAGACCCTCGGTGGGCAGGTGATCGATCCGAGCGACGTGACGGTGCTCTCCTCGTCCACCCCCGACGTCCTCGCCCTGGCGCAGCGTCTGGTGGGGCAGGGGATCGGCGGCGCCGGACAGGAGATGGGCCTCGAGGCGGCACGTCGGGCCATCACCGAGCCGCTGAGCTCCTCGGGCAATGCGGGCTTCCTGCGCCCCGGGGCGCGGCTGCTGGTGGTCATCCTCTCTGACGAGGACGACTGCTCGGACGCGCGTGGCTGCGAAGACCCGGCGAGCCGGCTCTTCATCCAGGGCGCCTGCGGAAACACCTGCCAGGACGACTCCGAGTGCGGCGGCGCGGCGGGCAGCTACTGCCTCTATGAGAGGCCCACCGATCCCTCGCGGGGGCGTCGCTGCACCGTCAACGCCTGCGAGAGCGCAGAGGGGCGCGCCCGTCTCGAGCCGGTGGAGACCTACGTGCAGCTGCTCCAGAACCTCGATGACGGGACGGGGACCGGGCGCAGGCGCGAGGTCTTTCTGGCGGTCATCGGCGCGGTGGATGCGAGCGCGAGCCCGGCGCGGTGCCGCTCGGAGGTCACCGAGGCCTATGGCGTGGCCGTGCGCTACAAGGCGGCCGTCGATCAGATGGGCCAGAACGGGCTCATCGAGTCGATCTGCAACGAGAGCTACGCTGCCTCGCTGGCCAAGATCGCCGCGTTGGTCAACGCCCCCCAGACGGTGGACCTGGCGCGGGCCCCGCCCGACCCGCGGCTGCTCTTCTTCGAGATTGTCCGCGGCACTGCCGAGCCCCTCCGCTGCCGGCAGGGAGAAGGCTTCGAGTACGAGCCCCCCGTCGGCGGAGCGCCCGCGAGGGTGACCTTCAAGGACTCGTGCCGGCTTCAGCCCGGGGACCAGCTCTCGCTCAAGGTGGTGTGCGCCGGCTGAGGAACCCCCGGCGCCTCCTACTCGAGGACGTTGCACTCGACCCGGCGGTTCTTGGCGCGTCCCAGGGGTGTGGTGTTCGGCGCCACGGGTTTGTCCTCGCCGAATCCCTTGGCGCTGAGGCGGCCGCCGTCGAGGCCTTTGCTCACCAGGTAGTCGACGACCGACTGGGCCCGACGCTGGCTGAGGTCCTGGTTGAGGGCTGCGCCGCCGACGTTGTCGGTGTGACCTTCGATGCGCACCTGCTTGACCTCCAAGTGCTCGGTCAGGATCTTGGCCAGCTCGTCGAGGATGGGCAGCGAGTTCTGCTTGATCGAGGCCTTGCCGGTGTCGAAGTGCACCGAGTCCTTGAGCGTGAGCTTGCCCTTCTCGAAGACGACCCAGGGCTTGGTGCCTGGGCAGCCGTCGTTCGCGGCCGGGCCGGGCTCCTGGGGGCACTTGTCCTCGTGGTCGGGCACCTCGTCGCCATCGGAGTCGGGGCAACCCTCGTTCTCCACGGGCCCGGGCTGCTGGGGGCACTTGTCCTGCGGGTCGGGTATGCCGTCGCCGTCGGCGTCGGGGCAGCCGCGCAGCTTCTTGGGACCGGCGAGGAGCGGGCAGCCGTCCTCGCCATCGGGCACGCCGTCCCCGTCATTGTCGGGGTCGGGGCAGCCGTCGCCATCCTCGAAGCCGTCGCGGTCTTCGGGAGCATCGGGGCACTTGTCCTCGTCATCGGCGATCCCATCGCCGTCACGGTCGTGCCAGACGCGGGTGTAGCCCACCATGGCGAACAGGCGTAGCCCCTCCCGTCCGAACCCTGCCTCGCCCAGAAAGCCAGTGCCCCCGCCCAGCGAGGCCCAGAGGTTCCGGTAGACCTGCACTCGCAGGCCAAGCAGCAGCTCGAGCGGAGTCTTGAGCGCATCGGAGGAGGTCGCGGTGAACGGGGCGCGCGAGGGGGTGGAGACGAGCAGCTCGCCCATCACCGACCACTTTCGCTCGAGCACCCGGGGCAGCTCGAAGGCGCCGCTGATCGCCAGGGCGAGCTCGTCGCCGACATACAGGTTGAGGTAGCGCCCGGGGAGGGCGCGGTAGCGGTAGCCGGCGTCGAGCCCCACCCGCAGGCGGTCGAGGAAGGTGCGCTCGAGCATCGCTCGCGGGTAGACCAGCACGCTGCGCTCTCCCAGGAAGCTCGAGTCGGCGCCGGTCGGCAGGCGCAGCTCCGCCAACGCGGAGACGGTGACGAGGTGGCGGTCCTCGCGCAGCAGGCGAAGCTTCCCGAGCACCCGGACGTCCCCCAGGCCCGCCTTGGAGGGCGCCGGGTCGTCGAAGCCGGTGGCGTCGCGCAGGGCGGCGAAGCCATTCTGCTGGAACACGGTGAAGGGGACGTCGATGGCGGCCTCGGCCCAGTCGGTGATGGCGTAGGCGCCCAGGAGGTGGAGATCGAGGCGGTGGCGGATGAGCTCGTCGATCTTCTCGTCGCCCACCTTGAGGGACATCAGGCCGGAGGCGTAGTCGAAGGCGAGCTCGAGCTTGTACGAGCCGCCGGGCGAGGTGCGGGCTCCTTCGCTGGTGAGAAACCCGTCGATGGTGGACGAGAGCTTGGTGGAGATGGGGTCGATGCCGCGGCGCAGAGGGAGATCCTCCGCCGCCAGGGCGCCGCTACTTGGGAGGGACAACATGACAGCGATGAGGAGCCAGAGCCTTGGCACGGCGGAACCTCCCAGCGTTGTCAAGCGAATGGCGCCAGCCTAGAGGGGGCGCGCGTCGAGGTCAAAGCCCCGTCCTTGGCCTGTAGCGCTGCAGCCGGGCTACTCGACATGGCGCCAGGCAAGAAGGCTCCTGCTCGTCGATTCGCCGGATGGGCGGCCTAACGGGGGCTACGGGAGCGCGGCCGGCGGCTCGATCACCGGGCCGGGTCGTGAGCGATGGGGCCTCAGCTCGGCGACGATGACGCCGCCCAGGACGCTCGCCGCTCCGGCGAGCTGGACCAAGCTCAGCTGCTCTCCAAGCAGGAGCCACGCGCCGAGGACCCCCACCACCGGCTCGACGTTGGCGAGCAGCGCAGCCTCCACAGGGTGCAGCCTGGCGAGGCCCAGGAGGTAGAGCAGGAAGGGGACCAGCGTGGCGCCGATGGCCACGTAGAGGACCTGGGCGGTGTGGTCGGGGAACAGGTCGGGGAGGGTCTGCGTCGGGGAGCGGATGGCCAGGGTGGCGAGGAAGGCAAAGATCATCCCGTACAGCAGCAGCGTCGCCGGGTGCAGCTGCCGCATGAGGCGCTTGCCGTACACGACCTCGAACGAGTTGCCGACCGATGACGCCAGCCCCGCCACGACCGCGAGGCCCGAGAGCGCGAGCCGCTCCCCGCCGCCGAACAGCAGCGCGGCCAGGCCCAGCGAGCACAGAGCCAGGGCGGCGATCAGCCGGGCCCCGATAGGCCCGCGCGCCGCGACCCGCTCCCACAGGGCGGTCAGCACTGGCGAGGTGTACTGCATGAACAGCGCAGTGGCGACGCCGGCCAGGCTCACCGCGATGAAATAGCCGCCTTGGAGCACGAGCAGCCCCAGGCAGCCCCAGACAGCCAGGCGGGGCAGGTCGGCCAGGCGGACCCGGAGCAGGCGCGGGGCGAAGGCCGCCAGCCCGACCGCGAGGAGCACGCTGGCGATGGCCAGGCGGGCCTGGACCAGGGTCAGCGGGTCGACCTTGGCGTTGAAGGTCGCCTTGATCACGATGGCCGAGCTTCCCCACAGGACTCCGGCGGCCGCCACCGCGGCGATGCCGGCGGAGCGCGCCTTCGCCGACGCTGGGGCTTTCGGGTCGAGGGGCAAGTCCAGGCTCCGGGGTTCAGGCGTGGGGCAGGCAGAGGACACCGGCAGGCGTCTAGCGCTCGGGCTCTCCCGTCGCGGCCAGCTCGACCTCACCAGCGAAGTCCACGGCCACGGGGATCGGGTCGGTGCCCTGCTCTGCTCCCCCGTGCAGAGTCCCCCGTACCACCACCTGGACCTTGCCGCCCCCTGCCAGGCGGTTGCGGGCCGCGTAGGGTAGGTCGAGGTAGGTGAGCTGGATGGGCAGCGTCAACGAGGCTCCTCCTCCCGAGAGCATGGACAGAGAGATGGAGACCGTACCCGTGGCGAACGAGCGCCCCTGCGCGAAGATCTCGTAGTCGGCCGAGCGGAAGGCCAGCGCGGGTCCGGGGTTCTCCATCCTCAAGTCGAGCGTCAGGTCGGCATGCTGACGATCGAAGGCGCGAGCGTGCACGGCCTCGACCCGGGCGCTGGGCTCGGGGGCGCGGCTCAGCACCATCCGCGTAGGGAAGCAGCCCGCCAGGCACAAGGCGATGGCGCTGGAGGTGGCACGCAGCATCATCCCGTGGCTTCCGGCGCCAAGGTCTCGGGTCCGAGCGGGAGGTTGGCGCGCCGTCCGAGCACGTCCAGAGCGTGGCCGAACTCGCCCGCATCCTGGAACCGCAACGCTGGATCCGCGAAGACCGACTTGCGCACGATCTGCACCAGCAGGTCCGG
>JACRCT010000117.1 GCA_016218885.1 Deltaproteobacteria bacterium
GCAAGCTCAAGATGTACCTCTACGTCCCCGCGAACATGCCCAAGCTCGCGCCGGTGGTCGTGGCGCTGCACGGCTGCACCCAGACCGCGCAGCTCTACATGATGATGTCGGGCTGGAACACCTTGGCCGATACGTACAAGTTCTATGTCGTCTATCCCGAGCAGCAGAAGAAGAGCACCAGCCCCACGGCGACCGATCGCACCGGCAACCCCTACCAGTGCTTCAACTGGGGCGGCTACTACGGCTACGAGTTCGAGCGAGGACAGGGCGAGAACCAGTCCATCATCGACATGGTCAACTACCTGAAGAACGACACGACCCACAAGGGCTACTCGGTCGATCCCAAGCGGGTCTTCGTCACCGGGCTCTCGGCGGGAGGGGCGATGGCGGTGGCCATGGGTGCGCTCTGGCCCGACGTCTTCGCGGGAGTCGCGCCGATGGCTGGGCTGCCCTTCTACTGCGCGAACAGCGGAAACCAGCCTGGCAGCGCGGTGGAGCAGGGGGCCTACGCGTGCATGGGCATCACCTCGAGCTTCACGCCCCGGACCGGCGCCGGTTGCGTCAGCGGGACGGCCTGCATGGCCGACGACCGCAAGCACACCTCTGCCGAGTGGGTGGACATGGTGCGAGCCCACGGGTACCCGGGCTACACCGGGCAGTATCCACGGCTCATCTCCTGGCATGGGAACAGGGACCAGTATGTGGACTTCGTCACCGACGCGGAGATCGTCGAGCAGTGGACGAGCCTGCACGGCATCGACCAGACCCCGGACGCCGCCCCGGCCACGCTCAAGGCCGGCAACACCAAGCACGCCTATGCGGAGTACCGCCACGACGGCGACACCCTTCCGCTGGTCGCCACCGTCAAGCTCAACAACATGCAGCACGGCATCGCCGTCGACCCGCGCGGTTCGGGCGAGGACGCGGGCGGGCAGACGGGCTCGTACAGCTACGACTGGGGCATCTATTCGAGCTACTACTCGGCCCGCTTCTTCGGTATCGCCGGCGGCGGGACGACGACCGGCCAGGTCACGGTGAGCCTCAGCTCTCCGCAAGACGATGCCCTCGTCCAAGGAACGGTCACCGTCGCCGCCGATGCCTCCGCGGACCAGGGGAGCATCGTGAGCGTCGCCTTCTTCCTCGATGGCGATGCCCAGCCCTTCAGGAGCCTGACCGCGCCGCCCTACTCCTTCGATTGGAACACCGACGCGGTGACGGCAGACGGCGAGCACACGCTCAAGGTGGTGGCCACCGACGACCACGCAGGAAGCGCGCAGGACTCGGCCAAGATCTATGTCCGGACCAGGCCCGCCACGCAGAGCTGCATCTACGCCACCAATGTCGAGCACATCTCCGCCGGCCGCGCGCAGGAGTGTCCCAATCCGTACCTGCCCGGCGGGTCGCCGCACGCCTGCGCTGTTGGCTCTGGAGACGACTTGGGCCTCAAGGCGCTGAGCAGCTACGTCAAGGAGACCTCGCCCGGCTACTGGACCAAGGTGTGGCTCTGCATGTAGCCCGAGCTTTCGAAACGACCGGGCCGCGGCGCGGATGCCGGAGCCTGCAGCGCGCATCGCCCGGCTCCCTCGAGCTCGTCCGTCGGAAGCCGGGAGTGGATGCCATCCTGAGCATCCGACGCTGGAATCCGCTCACCCCGAGCGTAGCTCCCGCCGCGCAGCGGTGGGAGCGGAGTCGAGGAGGGCCCCCTCGACTCCGGGGCTCGCACTGCTCGCCCCTCCGCTCGGGGCGAACGGAATCTCTCGAGTCATGTTCAGGATGGCATCCACTCACCGGAAGCCAACCCGTGCCGGCTCGCACTTGGACGTCCAAGTGCGGGCCCGGCCACTTTCTGGCTTCCGCCATCTTGTGATCCCGGTGGGCGGGCGGCAGTATCGGGGCCTCGTTGCTCTCCAAGCTCGGGCCCCTGTGAAGACGCGCGCCGCCGCCACCATCCCCTTCGTCGCCCTCGACTTCGAGACGGCTGACTACCAGCGCGACAGCGCCTGCGCCCTGGCGATGGTGCGCGTCGAGGACGGCCGGATCGTCCAGACGATGAACCGGCTGATTCGCCCGCCGCGCCGTGACTTCGTGTTCTCGCACATCCACGGAATCACCTGGCCGGACGTCGCAGACCAGCCTGACTTCGCCCAGCTCTGGAGGGACTTCGCGCCGCTGCTCAAGGGAGCGTCGTTCCTCGTCGCCCACAACGCATCCTTCGACAGGTCCGTGCTCACCGCGTGCTGCAGGAGCGCTCGGCTCGAGCCCCCCGCCCTCCCCTTCCAATGCACGATGCGCCTGGCGCGCGAGCGGTGGAACCTCTATCCCACGCGGCTGCCCGACGTTTGCCGCTCGCTGAAGATCCCCCTGAAGCAGCACCACGACGCGCTGTCCGACGCCGAGGCTTGCGCGCGCATCATGATGCACGCCCAGAGCCGTCCCTCCTGAAGGACTGCTTCGTGGAAAATGAAGGCGACAACCTCGGATGAGAGTGCGCCATAATTCCCCCTCTGAGTCCAACCGCGAGGCCCTCGATGCCCCTGAGCGTTCGGAATGCCATTGACGCGCTTCTCCGCAGACCGAGCCCCGCGGAGCGCGGGTCGGCGGAATTGAACCGCCTGCTGAACAAGTTCAAGAAGGCTGGCGGCGCCAACGGGATCCTGAAGGACCTCCGGCCGCAGCTCGAGCGACTGGCCTCGCCAGCAGTGAAGGCCCGTCAGAAGGCCGCGGAGGAAGCTGCGGCCACCCGCTTCGGCGGCGCACCCGACAAGATCTCCCATGCGGCAATGACGGCCCTCATCTCGGGGCTGGTCACCGAGGTCACCGGGAATCCCGTTTCGGGCATGACCAGCGCGCTCGGGCTCGGGTTGGCGAAGGAGCTGCTCATCGACGGGACTCCTCTCAGTCCCAACGGCCACTGCGACCTCAACTTCAAGGACGGCGACATGGCGGCGAACTACCTCGGCGCCGCCTACGGAGCAGGCTTCGCCCTCGACCCGGCACGCATCCGCGTCCGCGACGAGTCGCCGAAGCCCCCGCGCGACTCCTTCGGGGGATAGCCACAGGCTGCGCGAACCCTGGCCGAGCCACCACGATCGTGTCCCCGCCGGCCGCGTGGTACCGCGGATGAGGAGTCGCACAAGCTACTGGTTGGCGGTCTGGACCAGCGGCAGCAGCGCTGAGAACCACGCCTGACCCACCTTCGCCGCGCCGGAAGCATCGTAGTGACAGGTGTCGGCAAGGTCGGTCGAGACATCGACCACCGGATACAAGTCCACGAGCTTCACGAAGATGCCCTGTCCAGCCTTGGCCTCGACGACGCCAGGAAGCCGTGCGTTGACCTCGAGCAGGCGCGCGTTGATGCTCGAGCCGGTGTTCGGGGTCAGCGAGCCGACCAGGATCTCGGTGGAGCGGCCGGTGCCGTCGCGGATCTGCTGGATCAGCTGGCGGATCTTGCGGTCGACGACCGCGACGTCAGCGCTGGTGCCGTGAATGCAGTCGTTCGCTCCGATGAGGAGCAAGACGACGTCCGGGGCGTAGGTGGCGAGCTTGGCATCGAGGTCGATGTCGCCGGAGATGTCGTGGTGGCCCGCGGGAGCGTCCACGGTCCAATAGCCTATCCAGCCTTCGTGGCTCTCGTCGGAAAGGCCATTGCTCGCGCCGTTGGCCTTCGAGCCCACGAAGTCCCAGGACCATCCCTTGCCGTTCATCAGCCGCTCGAGCTCGATGCGATACGAGCCCGCGTAGATCCCGTTGTGAGACCCGTCGGTCAGGCTGTCTCCGAGAGGCATGATCTTCACAGAGTCCCGGGCCCTCACCAGGATCCGCCGGTAGTGGGTCAGCGGAACGTCGCCGTCGTCGGTGACCTTCAAGAGGATGTGAATATCCTTGCCATCGGCATCTGCCGGGACGGTAAAGAAGGTCGTTCGCGCCGACGGGTCCTCGATGGTCACCGTCCCAGGATAGGTGCCCGCTTCCCGGTAGTGGACCCATTCATAGGTCAGGGCATCGCCGTCAGGGTCCATGGTTCCGGTCGCGTCCAGGGGAATGACCGCGCCGGGGCGAGCGAAGCGGCGAAGGAGGCCGCCGGTCGCGTCGGCATTGAGCACCACCGAGGGCGGATGGTTGGCCTCGGAGAACGTGGACGCCACACACCAGTCGGCGCGGGCCCTGAAGTGGTTCTGGAAGTGGGTCGTCCAGGGGATGAGCGTGTTGTCGCGGTGGGTCGAGCCGCCCAGGGTGTCTCGTTGGTTGCATGCCCAGGTCGGCCGGCACCCCGGAAAGATGTTTCCATAGGCATAGCGACCGGACCAGGAGCCGAAGTCGGGGTTTCCGGGCACGTTCAAGCCATTGGGGATCAGGTGCATGAACGAGCCGGTGTCGCCCTCTTTGGTGATGGTGTACCTGGCGCAGAGCGGGCCGTGATTGGTCTGGAGGTCCCTGGAGGCGAGGAACCCGCCGGCATTCTTGGTGAGCGGCTCCCAGCGGTGGTACCAGCGCCCTCCATCCATGTCGGGGAAGAAGGTGTCCATGTAGTAGCTCAGCGCATTTCGATGCGGGTCCCCGAGGTGGTTCTGGTTGTACACCTCGATGTACATGAGCCGGGTCACGAAGCGGCCGTACTCCTCCTGGGTGCGGGTGGCCGTGACATGGTCGAGCGCCTGTCTCAGCCCCGTGGTGTTCCCATCGTCCGAACCCCAGTTCGCTATCCAGATGGGCCGTGAGTCGGCTTTGTCGACCGCGCTGATGATGAGGTCGCGCGCTTCGGTACCGGTGTGGGACTGCTTGGCGATGCCTCGCAGGTACGCAGGCGTGGGCCATCCAGAGGCGTGCTTCGTGAGGTTGGGGAGGACGGACTCGTAGGCGTCGATGTACTGGTTGATCGTCGCCTTGCCGTCCAAGCCGGTGCGGGACTGGTCGGCTCGACGGGTGCCGATGATCCCTTCGACGTCCCATTCGTTCAGATACAGGAA
>JACRCT010001129.1 GCA_016218885.1 Deltaproteobacteria bacterium
CTCGAGTCATGTTCAGGATGGCATCCACTCCCGATCACAAGCACCCGCGTCCGGCTTCGCAGCGCCCGATGGCGCACCCTTCGGCCTTCTCCCACTCGCGACAAGGCTTCTGTGCGGTCGGTGCAGAGCAGCGCTTGACCTGGTAGTCGGACTCGCAGGCCACGGCGCCGGCCGCGCACGCGTCCTGGCACAGGGTCGGCGAGGGCCCTGCGTCCACGCCCTGGGGTGCGCTGGTGCAGGCCTCGAGGTCGTCGATGCCACAGCTCGGGCCGCACCGGCGTTGCTGCAGTCGCGGCAGGTCGGGGTCTGGGCGCCCGCGGGCCCTCCATAAGGCAGCGAATGGACGGCGAGGATACGGTGGGCGCCCCTCGTTCCGGCATGGCAATGGGAGCAGCCGCTCGATCCTCCGGGCCATGAGTGCATAGGCGAGCGGCAGGCCACCCCGCTCCGACGCCTCCATTCTCGCGCCGCCCAGTGCGGTCGGGTAACCGGGCTTCCCGATGCAGCGACGATTGCCTCGCGGCGCACCTGGCGGCATCCTGCGCGGCATGGACGACGCCAGGATCCCCGCGCAGGTGCTCTCCCGCTACCGCGACCTCGCAGACCAGCCGCATCGGCGCTTCGGAACCGGTCTCGACAACCGCACCTTCAGGGTCGAAGGCCGCGGCGGTCCCGTCATCGTCCAGAGGCTGCACCCGGTGTTCGCGGGGACCGTGAACGAGGACATCGAGGCGGTGACCGCTCATCTGTCGAGCAAGGGGCTCGTCACCCCGCGGCCGGTGCGCTGCGATGACGGCGCGCTATGGGTCGAGGGAGCGGACGAGCGCCCCTGGCGTGCCCTGTCGTGCATCGAAGGCGAGAGCTTCGACCGCATCCTCTCCCCTGCCCACGCGCGCGAGGCCGGCCGGCTGGTCGCCCGCTTCCACCTCGCGGTGGCGGACCTCGCGCACACCTATCGCCACGTGCGCGTCGGGGTGCACGACACCGCCAAGCACCTCGCCGGTCTGCGCCGCGCTCTTCAGGACCATCCCGGGCATCGTCTGCATGGAGAGGTCGCCGCGCTGGCGGCCCGGCTGTTCGCCGAGGCCGAGCGCCTGCCGGACCTGTCGCGGATGCCAGCGCGCCACGCCCATGGGGACCTCAAGATCTCTAACGTGCTCTTCCGCGAGGACCGGGCGGTGTGCCTGGTGGATCTGGACACCCTGGGGCTGATGAGCTGGCCCTTGGAGATGGGCGACGCCCTGCGCTCGTGGTGCAACTCAAATGGCGAGGACGTGCACGAGGCGACGGTCGACAGCGCCATCTTCGAGGCCGCGTTGGAAGGGTACGGCGAGATCGCCCGCCCGGCAGCCTTCCCCTCTCGCGAGGAGGCGCTGGCACTGGTAGACGGCCTGGCGACGATCTGCCTCGAGCTCGCCGCGCGCTTCCTCGCCGACGCCCTCGCCGAGACCTATTTCGGCTTCGACGCCTCGCGCTTCCCGGCGCGCGGTGAGCACAACCTCTTGCGTGGCCGAGGCCAGTGGGCGCTCTTCCAGAGCGTGGCCAGGGCGCGACCAGAGCTGGAAGCATCGGTCCTGAGAGCGCTCGGCCGCTAGGCGCCGCTGGGAAGGAGACGCCCAGCGCCGGCTCGCGAACGCCGGCGACGGAAGGCGCGCTTACCACTGCGAAGCCCGCCTGCGCAGGCTACGGGCTGGTGGACCTTCTCGGTCGATCGAGAATCGGCTTGGAGCAGCCCGCGCAGGCGGGCTTGGCAACCTCAGGCGCGACTTCAGTCGCCGGCAGCCCAGACGTTGCTTCTCACGCGCTCTTCTTCTCCCCTGCCTTCTGCAGCGCGGCTTCACGAACGGTCGTGGGGATCTCCGGGACACATAGGACGCCCGCCTCCGAGCGTTTCTCGACTTCGAGCCGCGCCTGCTCGGCAAGCCTAGGATCGGCCGGCGCGGCCGGTGCCTGGTAGAGCGTCTGCGACGGGAAGGCCAAGCGCGCTCCCGAGCGCTCGACGATGCGCCCTATCTCGAAAAGCAGCTCTTCGCGAATGCCGGTGAAGACGTCGAAGCTGGGCGCGAGGACCCAGAAGAGCATCTCGAGGTTGAGGGCGTAGGCGCCGTAACCAATGAAGCGGACGGAGATCGCCTCCTGGAAGACCCGCGGGTCGGAGATCAGCGATTTCTTCAGGTCGTCGATGATCAGCTTGAGCTGATCCATGCTCGTCGCGTACTCGAGCCCGAGGACGAGGCCGACCTTGAACCGGTCGCGGCGCGCGAAGTTCTCGACCTTGGCGTCGGCCATCTGGCCGTTGGGGACGCTCACCAGCGTGCGGTCCAACGTGCGGATACGCGTCGAGCGCAGCCCCACGTCCTCGATGACCCCCATGAAGTCGCCGACCTTCACGAACTCGCCGATCTTGAAGGGTCGGTCGAAGGCGATGGCGAGCGACCCGAACAGGTTCTCGAGCGTGCTCTTGCCAGCCAACGCGATGGCGAGGCCGCCGATGCCGAGGCCGGCGATCAGGCCCGCCACGTTCAACCCCAGGTTCTGCAGCGCCACCACGCCTACCAGCACCGCGGCGATCGGTTTGAGAACCTTGCGGAAGACCGGGACCATCGCGGTCGCCAGGTCGTCGTGTCGGCCCTGGAAGATGCCGACGAGCGCGTGGCCGGCCACATCGACCAGCCGCAGCAGAAGCCAACCTCCGGCC
The DNA here is from genome assembly GCA_016218885.1 of Deltaproteobacteria bacterium. Classification (GTDB taxonomy): domain Bacteria; phylum Myxococcota; class Myxococcia; order Myxococcales; family UBA5297; genus JACRCT01. Next base: position 2,699 of record JACRCT010001129.1, read on the forward strand.
AGGATCGCCGTGAGCTTGCAGCCCACGAGTATGGACTCGCGCGGTCCCTCTCCCAGCGCCAGGTACTCGGTCAGCGCCAGAAAGGCGACCACCGCGAAGCCGATCGCCAGGGGCCCCTTGAGCGCCGCTACCAGCTCGTCGTCCCAGGCCCAGCTGGTTCGTGCCGCAGCGCGCCCGAGCAGCCCTCGGGTCAGCCACGACGCGGCGTAGCCCAATGCCAGCGCGAGCACGAAGGCGATGAGCAGCCCCAGCCACTGCCAGAGCTGGACGCCGAGCGCCTGCCACTCGAAGAATGCAGCGGGAAGCAAGTCGCCGGCGGCACCGTATCCCAGCTGGTCATAGACCTCGTCCACCAGACCCGCCGTATCCGCGCTGACGACCCACACCGGTGCTCCGCCTGTTCGCGGGTAGCGAGCGAGCTTGAGCGACACCTCGCGATCTTCGAGCGCCGCGCGCGCCGCCACCTCCTCGTCGACGGCGACCTCCCTCTCCGGCGCGCCGGCGGGGTCGTTGCTCACTGAGCCGAAGCCCGCGGGGCGCAGGCGCTTGAGTACCAGACCGAGTCGACGCGCCAGTCGCGGGCCCTCTTCCGGCTGGCGCGCCTTTTCCACTCCCGACAGGTCGAGCAGAAATGCCGCCTGGGCGTAGTCGCCGGCGCGGCACAGCGCAGCGAAGCGGGTCAGCGCCTCGCGGGGGTTCTCGGGATTGAGCTTCTCCGGCCTCGCGCTCAGCCCCCCGTGGAGCTCTTGCAGCGGCCGCCGGACGGCGAGGTCGCGAGTGACCAGCGCCCGATACCAGGTCGGAATCTGCGACACGCTCTGCTTGGTGAGGAGCCACAGGTGCTGGTTGGACGCCGTGTCGCGGATCCGCCGCAGCCACAGGTCTTCGGACCCCGTGGGGAGCGAGAGCGTCTGGACGACCACGTAGTTGGCGGGCAGGTCGTCCGCCAGCGGGCCCAGAGCGCTATCGTCCAGGCCTTGCGCTTCGGCCTTGCCGGCGGTCTTGAGCACCGAGCACAGCTGCTGCGCGAGCACGGGTCCCAGCGTCTTGCGATCGGCAACGGGCACGTCGCCCAGATTGAGCAGATGAACCCCGAGCTGCGGTCGTGCATCCCGACAGGAGCGGACCAGCGCTGCCCAGGAGCGCGCCGGCGTGGAGCGATCCAGCTCCGCCGGAGGCGCCTCCAGCCCCTCGTTGACGAGCTCGTCCTTGTCGGGCACCGAGCGTGGCCGCTCCGCCGCGACGGCCGGCATCGCGGCCAGCAGCGCCACGAGCGCGAGGCCAAGGGGGCTGAAGGGGCGGTTCATCCTTCCTCCTGGTTCATCGGGGCCGCGGAGAATACCTGCCGCGCGGCGC
>JACRCT010000118.1 GCA_016218885.1 Deltaproteobacteria bacterium
CGCGTGCCAGCCGCTTGTCGGTGCGCACGATGCCCACGTAGTTCCACATGAAGCGGCGCAGCTCCTCCCAGTTGTGGGTGACCACCACGCTCTCGTCGGAGTCGACCGCCTTTCCCGGGTCCCAGGGCGAGGGCTGCTCGGCGGGCACGGCGTCGCGAAGGAGCTCGCGGGCACGCTCGGCGGCGCGCGCGCCGAAGACCACCCCTTCCAGCAGCGAGTTGGAGGCGAGCCGGTTGGCGCCGTGCAGCCCGGTGCAGGAGACCTCGCCCACCGCCAGCAGGTGGGGTACGGCGGTCTGGCCAAAGAGATCGGTCACGACTCCGCCGCACATGTAGTGCGCCGCCGGCACCACGGGGATCGGCTGCGCCGTCATGTCGATGCCGAACTCCTTGCACGTCCGATGGATGTTGGGGAAGCGCTCGATGAGGAAGGCCTTGGCCAGGCGGGTCATGTCCAGGTAGACGCACTCGTCGCCGGAGCGCTTCATCTCGGCGTCGATGGCCCGCGCCACCACGTCGCGTGGCGCGAGCGCGCCCAAGGGGTGGTACTTCTCCATGAAGGTCTGGCCGTTGCGCAGCCGCAGCACCCCGCCCTCGCCGCGCAACGCCTCGGAGATGAGGAAGCTCTTGGCGTGGGGGTGAAACAGGCACGTCGGGTGGAACTGGTAGAACTCCATGTTGGCGACCCGCGCTCCGGCCCGCCAGGCCATGGCCACCCCGTCACCGGTCGAGACGTCGGGGTTGGAGGTGTAGAGGTAGACCTTGCCCGCGCCGCCGGTGGCGAGCACGGTCACCTTGGCCAGGAACGTGGCGATCGAGCCGTCGGGGCGCAGCACGTACGCGCCCAGGCAGCGGGCGGCGGGCCCGCGTGCGCCTGCCCGGCGCTCGGTGATCAGGTCCACCGCCATGTGGAAGGGGAAGAAGGTGATGTTGGGCTCATCGTCGCAGGCGGCGAGCAGGCCGCGCTCGATCTCCTGGCCGGTGAGGTCGGTGGCGTGGGCGACCCGGCGCTTGGAGTGGCCGCCCTCGCGGGTCAGATCGAGCTGGCCCGACCCGTTGCGCCGGGTGAACCGAACCCCCAGCTCGATGAGCTCGTGAATGCGTTCGGGCCCCTCGCGGACGCAGGCCTCCACGGCATCGCGATGGTTGAGCCCGACCCCTGCGGTCAGCGTGTCCTGGACGTGCAGGTCGAACGAGTCGTCGTCGGAGAGGACCGAGGCGATGCCCCCCTGCGCGTAGTTGGTGGCGCCCTCGGAGCGGGCTCGCTTGGTGAGCACTGCCACCGAGCCGTGCTTCGCCGCCTTCAGCGCGAAGAAGAGCCCGGAGACTCCTCCTCCCATCACCAGGAAATCGAAGTGCTCGGGCATGGAGGGGCTCGCCGTGGGAGGGCCGCGCAGCGCCACGCCGCGGGTCGGAACGAGGATTGTAGGAGAGCAGGCCGCCGCCGGCGAGGTCGCCTTCTGCACCTGGGGGCGAGCTTGATCATTCGCGTCCCCCGGATAGCATCCTCCTCGTCATGCTGACGCTGCCTGCTTGCCTCGATGCCCTCCCTCCGGCACTCGACGGATGGCGTCGCCTCGTGCTCGCAGCACCCTTCGACGACATCCGGATCAAGCCCGACCTGTCGTGGCTGGAGCAGCACTCCTCCATCCTCTTTCCTCTGCTCGCCGTCGCCACGATCGCCTTGCTGGTGATCGGCATCCTCGGCGCCTGGAGCTCCGAGGAGATCTCCGGGGAGCTCAAGGCTGACTACAAGCGCCAAGTCCTGACGGTCCTGCGTGCCCAGCCCAAGGGATGCTCGGTCGCCAGGCTTGCCAAGGAGCTTGGAGTCTCGGTGGGAAAGATGGCGAGGCTCGTCGAAGAGATGGTGAAGGACAACCAGGTGGTGGCGAAGGCGTACAAGGGGGTGACCACCGTGCGCCTGCGCTTCCACTGACTGCGGTCAGGGGTGGCAGGCCCGGCAGGAGGCCCGGCGCTGGATGTCTTCGCGGTCATGGTTGTTGCGGAAGCTGGGGGGGTGGGGCGAGCCGCCGATGCCGCCGACCCGATGGCATCCGACGCAAAGGGAAGCCGCGCCCTGATCATGACAGCCGGCGCAGGAGACGATGTCGCGGCGTGCGGCCGTGCCGTGGAACTGCGCTGACCTGGCTGAGGCCCAGCCGCGCGGGTGAGGATCGCGCGGTTGGCCCGCCGAGGGGCTGATGGAGCTGTCGCGGTGGCAGCCGTCGCAGGAGCTCGTCCCATGGCAGCGCAGGCACACGGCCGGATCGGCCCGTGCCTCGATGGCGTGGCGGCTGAGGTAGTCGTTGCGGTGGATGAGCTGACGGTCGAGACGTTCGGGCATCACCAGCTCTACGGGCGAGGGGGCGGTGCGGGTATGGCAGTCGAGGCAATAGGGCTGATCGTGGCACTGCGCGCAGGCTTCGGGGGAGGTTCGACCGGGCAGGCGGTGCTCCTTCAGATAGTCACCCTGGTGGGAGAAGTAGGCCAAAGGGCGCAGCGGAAGCCGAGAGAGGTCGATGTGGCAAGGCGTGCAGCGCGCCTGATCATAGGCCTGCTGGTGATGGTGGCAGGACAGGCAGGCCCCCATCGGAGTCGAGGTGGAGGCGGTGGAGCCGGGCTCGGGCAGCTCGAGGTGACAGCGGGAGCAGTCGCCTTCGACCTTGGTGAGGTGGTCAGCGTGAGAGAAGCGGACGAGGCGCTCACGGGCCGGCCAGGTATCAGGCTTGGAGGTGAGATGACAGGCGTCGCAACGGCCCTGCTGCCTCCACTCGGCATGGCAGCGCAGGCAGGTCTTCTCTGGCGGCAGCAATCGCTCCTCGCCCACGGCGGTGGAGGCGGCGACGCGCGCGTGACACGCCTCGCAGGGGATCTGTGCCGTGTGGTGCTTCAAGTGCGAGAACCGAATGACCTCTCGCTCGGAGAGCGCGGCGCGGCGTGACGCGACCGTGGCGCAGGCGACCCCGGTGGCGATGGCCAGACCCAGCAGGAGCGCGCTGCCCCGCAGCGGCGGGCTCAAGGCAGCACCTCGCGGGTGCGCGTCGAGAAGCGGTAGACGAGCTTGGCCACGCCCTCGAACCGGGTCTCGAAGTAGGGGGTGACCGAGGCCAACCCGGACACGGTGGCCATCCAGCTCGGAGCAAAGGTCCAGGTCGCGCTCAGGGAGGCGACGTACGAGTTGCGGTGGCCGTTGATCGGGTCCCGGAATCGGAAGGCGTCCAGATCGAGCGCCGTGCTGAGCCGCGCGAGAATGCGCCACTGCGAGAAGATGCGACCCTCGACGTAGCCGTTGGAGGGGGTGTCGAGCCAGCGGCCCTGTACGCCGACCGTGAGCCCCTGCAGGGCCAGCACGCTGGCGCGCACCAGGGCCTCGTTCCCTCCCTCACTGGGGAGATCCGCGCCCTCGGAACCGCTCTGGGCGCCGAAGCGCAGGCAGTGGTATTCGCCCAGCAGGGACAGGTTGGGCGCCGGCTGCCACGAGAGGCTGCCACCCAGCCCATCGCGCGTCTCGGAGGCGAAGACCGAGAGGATCGACGTGCGCGAAAGGAAGAGGTCGGGCGCCGTGCGGCGCACGCCGATCGATGCCTGCAGGCTGTCGACGGCCTGCCAGGTGGCGGCAACATCCGCCTCGGCAAGGCGCGAGTCGATGAGGCTCCATGCCCCGGAGGCGCCCAAGGTCAGTGAGCGGATCACCAGTCGGAGGTCCATGCCGGCCAGCTGCTGGGCCGTGGCGCCGCCGTCCCACAGCTGCAGCACCGAAGCGCCGATTTCGGCGTCGATGGAAGCGCGGTAATAGAGTCTCCCGCCGACGACCGCGTCACCCCGGCCGACTGCGAAGCGGGGAAAGACCGGCAGGCCGCCGTAGGCAGACATCCCGAAGCCCTGGACGATGCGCAGACCGAAGGAAGCGCCGTCGATCTGTCGGGCGCGCGCGACCCCGCCGAAGACGACGTGGCGTCCGAGCTTGAGGCTCAGGCGTCGGTCGAAGAGCTGCCCGGAAAGAAAGGCGAGATCGAGGTCGGCCGCCGTGCCCAGACGGGTCGGAGCCTGAGCCGGGGTGACGCGGCCCCACGCCGACACGTGCAGGCTGAGATCTTGAAAAAGGGGATTGCCGATCTTCCGAGCGTCGAGACCGACCCTCTCGATCATGGGAAGAACAGTGACCTCCTCGCCATCCCTGGCCGCACTGAGACCCTGTATCAAGGTGGTGGAGCTGACGGTCAGGTCGCTGGCCAGCGCCTGCGAGGAGACCCCCATCGTGAGCGCGAATGCGAAACCCCAGCGGCAGCCGTGGCTCGACCCCGAGGCCCCGCTCCTTCGCCCTGAGGCCAATGCCCACCTCCGAATGCATCCCTTCAGAGCAGCGATCGATCACCTCCTGTCCGGCATGCGTCAAGCACGACGAGTGGCGCGTGCGCGACCCCCCTGCTCGCGAGCCCACGCCACCCGCCAATCGGGACGCCCCATGCCGGGGCTTGTCGCGGGCCAGGTCCGCGTGCGCAACGTGCCCGAACAGAGACCCTTTTCCAGGCGGAGGTTCTCGCGCACGGGGGGGGCGCGAAGGGGCTTGGCGGCAGACGGGTCGCGCGCTTGACACGTGATCGGGTGGGTGCTAGCGTCGCTCACCTTTTCTGGGCAGAACAAGCCCCGAGGGTGTTGTAAACAACAAAAATTGAAGCCTCGCTCGATGGTGCCGGAACGAGAGGAACTAAGCCGCTCCTCCGGCTGTCTAAAGACTGGGACGTCAGGGCGTTCTTCCACGCACGCATTGCGCAAGGCGCGGTGATCCCAAGCGCGGGACCGGGGCTGTGACACGGCTGCCGGCGACTCCGGAGGTCATGCAATCATGGATGTGTCGATTCTCGCCCAATTCGCAATGTTCGCGGCCGCCGAGGCTTCGGGCTCTGAGGAGCTCGGGTTCTTCGGGAGCCTTGCCAAGCGCTTCGAGGGCGGCGGTTGGGGCATGTACCCAATCACGGTCTGCCTGATCTTCTTCATCGCGATCACGATCGACCGCTTCTATGCGCTCTTCATGAAGGGCTCCATCAACAAGGAAGCCTTCATGCGCGGCCTGAAGAAGCACATCTATGCTGGCGACCTCGACAAGGCCATCAGCTACGTGGCCGGCCAGAAGCCGACCCCGCTGACCGTGGTGGTCAAGGCCGGCCTCATGAACGTCCCGAAGGGCGACGCCGAAGTCCAGGCGGCCATGGACGAAGCC
>JACRCT010001142.1 GCA_016218885.1 Deltaproteobacteria bacterium
CACGCCCCGCGCTTCGGCCAGGCTCACCAGCGGGCGCTGGCGGTCTCCATCGCCTTCGCCGTGGGCTTCTACGACGGCTTCTTCGGTCCCGGGACGGGATCGATCCTCATCTTCCTGTTCGTGGCGCTGTTGGGGTTCGACTTCCTGCGGGCCTCGGCGCTGGCCAAGAGCGTCAACTGGGCCTCCAACGCCGCCAGCGTGGTGCTCTTCGTCTCCCAAGGCAGCTGGATCCCGCTCGTCGCGCTGTGCATGGCGGTGGGCAACGGCCTGGGCGGGGCGCTGGGCGCCAGGACCGCCATCGTGCAGGGGGCACGCTGGATCCGCTGGGTCTTCGTGGGCGTGGTCAGCCTGCTCATCGCCCGCCTCGCCTGGCAGACCGTCATGGGGTGACCTGGTGAGAGAGCCGCCGGCCTTGGTCAACGCAGGGTGCGGGTTCGTCTCCGGGGCAAGCGCTCGTGCGAGCGGGGCCCCGCAGCAATAGGACCTCGCGCAGGACGAACGGGCTCTATAATTGGCGCATGGACACGCTTCCCGGCACTGGAGAGAGCAAGCGGCGATACACTCTCGCCGACTACCTCCGGCTCCCAGAGGGAGAGCCCTACCAGCTCATTGAGGGGGAGCTGTTCATGACGCCAGCGCCCACCAGCCGACATCAGCGTGCGGTCGTGAAGCTTCTTCGCCTCCTTGCCGATTGGGCAGACAGGCTCGACGCCGGGGAAGCCCTCGTTTCTCCCTTCGACGTGGTCCTGGATGACGCCACGGCTGTGCAGCCGGACGTGCTGTTCGTTTGCAAGGAACGCCTGAAGATCATCGAGGATCGTTGCATGGGGCCTCCCGACCTCGCGGTCGAGGTGCTCTCTCCCTCGAATGCGGGTCTGGACCGCACTCGGAAGCTGAAGCTCTATGCCCGCTTCGGAGTGCCGCGGGTCTGGGTCATCGATTGCGAGGAGCGGACCTTCGAGTGCCTCGGACTGGACCGCGGCGCCTACCGCATTGAGGCAGCCTGGACGGGCGACGAGGTAGCCACGCCGCCGGGGTTCGAGGGGCTGAGCGTCCCACTGCCCTCGCTCTGGCCGGCCTCGCAGCGCTGAGCTGCCTCGCCGCATCCTTCTCGCCATCGTGCCTTTGCTGCTTCACGGGCAGAGGGGTGTCCGGTTGCCGCGAGATCCCTAAGTTCGCCGCCATCGCCCTCAACACTCTCATCGGCTTCGTCCGGGAGGCTCGCTCCAAGCTGACTCCCGGCACCACCTCGAACTCCACCTCGTCATCCACGAGCGCCTCGGCCTCCTCGGCGCCTCGTGGACGAGGAGGTCGCGCACTGATACGCGCTGCAGGGCGAGCTATGCACGCTGGCGCTGGTGAAGATGCTGGGTGTGTGCACGACGAGGCGTCCTTCGAGAAGGGGTTCGGCGGGCTCTTCTTCCTGTTCCTGCGCGACCTGAGGGCGGACGGCGAGGACGGCGAGCAGTCTGGTTCCGCCGGCCCACCTGGGCGCAGGTCCTCTTGGGAGGAGAAGCTGCTCGGACTGGGCTTCGGCCGCGACGAGCGAGGTGGCGCGTGAAGCCCGCTCTGCTATCGCCCCATAAGGTACCGCCAGTTTCGGCGCCATGGGCGGCGGTGCCGGAGCGCTCAGTTCTCAGTTCTGCCGAGGAACAGACAGCAGAAGAAGCCACAGAGGCACTATCCAAAACAGAATCGCGCTGAACGCGATGTTGGCAACCGACAACCGAAGGTTCCTCATCCGGTAGGCGCAAGCCCCTGTTGCGACCCACCCGACGAGCAGAATGAGACCTAACACCACCAGCGCAGGCGACTCTGCACAGGCCCAGAGAAGGGGATGCCCATGTGTGAGCACGAGCCAGTAGAGCGTCATGAAGGGTGCGCCGCCGATGAGGAGGAGACTGTCGCTTCCAAGGAGGTACCCGAGCAGGCCGCACAGCGCGCACGCCAGCAGTGGTGAGAGCAACATGATGACAACGGCTCGGCGCCGACGTTCTCCGGTTCCGAAGAACGCGGCCTCGGCTGGGCGTAGATCGGCGGACCAATCTGCTTCGCGTGCCAGGACTTGGGCTTCGCGCCATCGCCTTGCGCGCCTCCAGCAGAGAGCCCCTGCGACCACCAACGCCCAGAGAAGAGTATTCCCGAGATGCACTCCGACAGAACTGCGGAACGTTCCATGGAGGTAGGAAACAGGAAGCGCAACGGTCAACGTCGCTCGGCAAAGCCATTCAAAACCCCGACCGCAGGAAGCCGCGATGCCCGGGAGCCAGAAGCTCACGAAGAAGTGGATTGGGACTGCCATCGCAATATCGATAAGCGCCTGTTTCAAGAACGCCGGCTTGAGCCGAGCGCGTGAATGTGATTGTCGAGCGCTCATTTCAAGGCACCCCGCTCGTTTCCGCACGAAACGAGGCTACGCTCGGCATCCGATCGCGAAGGCAATCGGTGTCGCGAGCGGCTCAACGACGAAGCCGAATGGTCGAAAAACGGTCCTGGGTGGTCATCGCCGCCGCCCTTCGAATGAGTGCGCGATGGGACAGTGCCGACCTCGCCGTCCAGGTCCTGAAGACCCTCGCCCGGCTCAATGGCCGGACGCCGTCGATCGTCCAGCGCCACCTCAAGCCGGAAAACCTCATCCTGCGCCCCGACGGTCGGGTCGCGCTGGTCGACTTCGGCACCGCCCGAGACGTGCGCGGCCGCTCCCTCTTCGTCGAGACCCTTGGGTACACGGCGCCCGAGCGGCGGGCCCCGTCGACTCCACCTGCGACCTTCATGCGATGGGCGAGACGCTAGCCCACCTCATCTCGCGCAAGCACAACCGGGAGTTCGGCCGCGCAGCGCCGAGGTCGCCTTCTGCGACTGCGTGCCAGGGAGAGAGGCGGCAGCGTGACGGTGAGGGTCGCAGCGGCACGCGGGTGCTCCTCGGCCGTTGGTGCTTCGGGCGCGAGAGCAGCGTCACGCCATGAGACGCACCGGCTCTCGAGCACCGGGTGCGGAGGGCCCCAGGAGGACCTGTGGCATGCGGGCGACGCTCTACCCGATGCTCTCGCGCCCTCATCAGCCTGCTCATCGCCCGCCTCGCCTGGCAGACCGTCATGGGGTGACCCGGCCCGAGGCCTCTCAAGCAGCCGGGTGTCCGGTTGCCGCGAGATCCCTAGCTTCTGCATGGAATGGAACCCGAGTCGGGTCACCCTCGCGAAGCCATGGCCGCCTCCCCCCCCTCCGACTGGCATTCCAAGAGCCTCGAGCAGGCTCTGGCCTCGCTCGGAAGCTCTCAAGAGGGGCTCACCCAAGTCGAAGCCGAGCGTCGAGTCGGAGAGTACGGCCCAAATGCCTTCTCGTCGGCGCGGCCTCCGAGCGCGTGGAGGATGCTGGGCCGGCAGCTCAACGACCCCATCATCTACCTGCTGCTGGCGGCGACCGTGCTCGCGGCGGGGCTCGGCAAGATCACCGACGCGATCGTGGTGTTCGCCGCCATCGCCCTCAACACCCTCATCGGCTTCGTCCAGGAGATCCGCGCCAACCAGGCGATCGGGGCCATCTCGCGCATGGTCCCCAACCACGCGACCGCCCTGCGCGACGGCGAGAGGCGCACCCTCCTCGCCGAGGCCCTCGTGCCGGGGGACGTCATCCTGCTCTCGGCAGGCGATCGGGTGCCGGCCGACGCGCGACTTCTCTCGGTGCATGGCGCGCGGGCCGACGAATCGGCGCTCACCGGCGAGTCCCTTCCGGTCGACAAGCAGCCCCGCCCGGTCCCAGCGGGCTCCGTCCTGGGGGACCGCTCGGACATGGTGTACGGCGGTACGACCCTCACCACGGGGGCCGCGCGAGGGGTGGTCGTGGCCACCGGCTCCTCGACCGAGCTTGGGCGCATCTCAGCGCTGCTGGAGCAAGCGCAGGAGCTGCAGACCCCGCTCACGCGGACGCTGGCCCGTGTCGGGCGTCTCCTGACCTACGGCGTCGTCGGGCTCTCGGCCGTCCTCTTTGCCGTGGGGCTGTGGCGCGGCCATTCGCTGGTCGATGCGCTCATGGTGACGGTCACTCTCGCGGTGGCCGCGATCCCCGAGGGGCTGCCGGCCATCATCACCATCGCCCTGGCCATCGGCGTGCAGCGCATGGCGGCGCGGCGAGCCATCGTCCGTCGGCTGCCCTCTGTGGAGACTTTGGGCAGCACGACCGTCATCTGCACCGACAAGACCGGCACGCTGACCCGCAACGAGATGACGGTGCGCGCGCTCTGGACTCCCGGCGGGGGGCGCTTTCAGGTCACCGGCGTGGGCTACTCGCTGTCCGGCCGGCTCCTCGCTGGCGGCGACGATGGATCCCCGGGGATCGGTGAGGCACCCCTGGACGTGGTGGCCCTGCTGCGCGCGGGGGCGCTCTGCAACGACGCGTCGATTCGCCCTGACGGAGACGGGGTGTCGGCCACCGGCGATCCGACCGAGGTGGCGCTGCTGGTCGCGGCGGAGAAGCTCGGTGTCCGGCTCCGCCAGTGGCAAGGGCTTTGGCCCCGGCAGGACGTGGTCCCCTTCGACTCCGAGCGCCAGATGATGGCCACCCTCCACAGGGACCCCGCGGGCGGGCACCTGCTGCTCCTCAAGGGCGCTCCCGAGGCCGTCTTGCCGCTCTGCGGCGCCTCCCGACCGGAGGACGTGGAGGAGGGGCTGGCAGAGGCGCAGCGGTTGGCGCGGCAGGGAATGCGGGTGCTGGCGATGGC
>JACRCT010001143.1 GCA_016218885.1 Deltaproteobacteria bacterium
ACTCCCATCGGTCCCGGTTCGGCTGCGTAGAGGTCGAGCTGCGTCGCGTCCCGGATCTTTCGCTTGCGGCACGCGTACTCGAGGAGCATCGCGGCCTCGTACGGCGCCGCCGGGCACTTGTAGGCCGGCGCGGCCGTCAGCACCACGAGCTTCCCGCCGGTGAACCCAGCGAAGGCGTCTCGCAGCGCCTCGGCGCCGGCGAGCGTGTAGAAGTCGTGGCCGGCGTCCTTCAGGCCCGGAATCGTCTCCGGCGCCAGCTCTGCCCCCAGGGCGATGACGAGGTGGTCGCCGGCCAGCGTGCGCCCATCGACGACGACCTCTCGCTTCGCGAGCTCGATGCCCTCGATCTCACCCCGGACTACCTCGACGCCGCGCTTCTCCAGTCGAGCCAGTGGACGTGAGATCTTCTCCGCGGTGCGCCCGCCGGTCATCAGCCAGAGGAGCGAGGGCGCGAAGACGAAGGAGGACTCGCGATCGACGAGCACGACGCGATGCTCCTTGGGCAGCGCTCGTCGCAGCTCGTTCGCCGCCACCAGCCCGCCCACTCCGCCGCCGAGGATCAACACGGTCCGTGACATCGCTGCCCCCTTCAGAAGGTGAGTGCCTTGTCGGCCTCGGCGACCCAGGACGTCCACTCATCCAGGGTGCTCTTGTGAGTTCCCTCGACGAGCTCCGCCTCGGCGATGCCGCGCGCCTCCATGCACGACCCGCAGACGCCTACCTTGCCTCCGCGGCGCATCACCGCCGAGAGCATCGTCTGGACGCGGTAGTAGCCCTGCGGGACCTTCTGGCCGCTCTTCGCGCACGCGGCGCCGTCCCCCACGAGAAAGACCTTGAGCTCCACGTCGTCACGCTTCGCGAGAGTTCCGGCCAGGCGGAGCGCGTTGTACGCGCGCTCGGAGCCGTATGGGGCGTCGTTGATGGTGATGAGGATCTTCACGATGGCAGCTCCTTCTCGATTTCCAGACCGGCGGCTCGCCACTCTGGCAGACCTTCCTCGAGCCGCCGTGCCTTGCGACCGCGCGCGCGCAGGACCTCCACGGCGCGGAACGCGAGGACGCAGTAGGGCCCGCGGCAGTAGGCGACGATCTCCTTCCCTCGCGAGAGCTCGTCCACGCGCCGCTCGAGCTCGGCGAGCGGGATGGACATCGCTCCGGGGATGTGGCCCGCGCGGTACTCCTCGGCCGGGCGAACGTCGAGGACGAGGACGGTCCCGGCACGTGAGCGCTCGAGGAGCTCCTCCCTCGTGACCGGCTCGAGCCTGTCGCGCGAGGTGAAGTACTTCTTCACGATGCCATCGACCTCGGCGATATGGCGCTCGCCGATCGTGCGGATCAGCCGCGTGAGCTCGTCGACATCGTCACCGGCGAGCCGGTAGTGAACGAACAGCCCGTCCTTGCGTGCATCCACGAGGCGAGCCTCTCGCAAGGCCCGGAGATGGTGGGAGGCGTTGGCCACGGAGAGCGACGCCTCCCTGGCGAGCGCTTCGACGGTCCGCTCCCCCTGGGCGAGGAGCTCCAGGAGCTCGAGTCGGCTCGAGCTCGAGAGGGCCTTCCCGATCCGGGAGAACTGCTCGAAGAGGCGGCGCTTTGGTCTCATGGGGTACCATTCAAACCATCGTTTGAATAAGTCCCGGACCCGCGCTTGTCAAGGCCGGTCGGCCCGGCTCATTCGGTCCGTGCCCGAGCGGGCCCCATGCATCACAGCTCGTCCATGAGGCGCTCGAGGTTGCACGACATCCGCCGGGCGTCGCCGCTCGCCTTCTTCGCCCTGGTCACCAGGAAGCGCCGGTGCGCGCCGATCAGGTCGGCGGTTCTGTCCAGCCGCTCGAGATCGGCCGGACCCGGAGAGGCCGTGAGCTTGATCTCGAACGCCCAGCGCTCCGCTCCGAGATCGACCACCAGATCGAGCTCGTGGCCGTCGCTCGTGCGGAAGTAGTAGGCGTCGAAGCGCCGGTCCCGCGCGGCCATCGCGCAGAGGATCTGCTCGATGACGAAGCCCTCCCAGCTCGCTCCGACCCAGGGCTGCGCCAGCAGCGTCCGTTCGTCGGGAACGTTTAGCAGGGCGTGGACCAGCCCGCTGTCGCGCCAGTAGACCTTGGGACGCTTGACGAGGCGCTTGCGGGTGTTCGCCTGGTACGGGGGCAAGCGGCGGATCAGGAAGGCGCCGACCAGGTAGTCGACGTAGCTGTTCACCGTCGGGAAGGACAGCCCGAGGCTCTGCCCGAGCTGCGACGCGTTCCAGATCTGTCCGTGCGCGGCTGCGAGCATCCGCATGAGCCGATCGGTCGTCTGCGGCTTGGCTGGCAGACCCCACGTCGGAAGATCGCGCTGGCTCAGCAGGGCGAGGTAGTCCAGCTGCCATCGCGGATACCGCTTGGGTTCCAGCACCCCGCCGTCCGGATAGCCGCCGTGCAGCCAGAGCCGGCGCCGCGTCTCCTCGGATGGAAGCTCCTGAAGCAGCAGGGGTGTGAGCTGGGCTAGCGAGAGGCGCCCCGCGAGAGACTCGGAGACCTGCACCATGAGGGAAGGAGCGATCGAGCCCAGCAGGAGAAACCGGCCGTTGCGCTTGCGCGCCGAGTCGATCGCGCCCCTGAGCCGCTGGAACACGTCCGGCCATGACTGGGCCTCGTCGAGGATCACGAGCTCCGTGCCGGCGGCAAGGCGATCCCACTCCAGATCGAGCCGCAAGCGCTCAGGCTCCTGCTCGAGGTCGAAGTAGTGCCCACCGAGTGATCGCGCCAGGGTCGTCTTGCCGCACTGGCGCGGGCCAACCAGCGCCACGGCAGGGTAGGCGGCGAGGCGGTCCAGGACGAGATCGGTGATGAGGCGATGGAGCATTGTTGCAGAGTATAATCTTACTTTCAGTTTGCAAGAGACGGAGGATGGCGCGATGGCCGGCGCCTGCACGCTATGCTGTCCTGCAACGCCAGGTATTCAGGGGGACCGATGAATTGCTTATCCATCCTCGCGCTCGTGGTGCTGCTCGCGGGCTGCTCGGACTCCGTCGCCGCAGGCGACACCTCGCCAGGAGGCACCGCTGGCGGCGAAGTCGTTGATGGCGGCTCCGGCGGAGCAGGGCGCGGCGGTGCCGCAGGGGCGGGTCAGGGAGGCGGAGGGGCGGGCCCGATCGGCGGAGCAGGAGGGCTCGGCGGCAGCGGCCCAGGCGGCGGTGGTGGACCGGCCGGCTGCCAGGACGACGCCGACGGTGACGGTGCGATCTCCACGCTCTGCGGCGGGGCCGACCTGCTCGACGACGACGCCTCGGTGCACCCCGGAGCGGCAGAGCTGTGCAACGGCCGCGACGACGACTGCGACGGCGAGGTGGACGAGGGCTGCCCGTGCGAGCCAGGGGCGCGGCGCTACTGCTACCCGCTCGGCCTCTCGCACCTCACCCTCGCTCGTGGCAGCTGCGCCCCGGGGATCCAGGGGTGCGGCCTGTCGGGCTGGGGTCCGTGCGATGGCGCGGCCGCTCCGTCGATGGAGCGCTGCGACGATCAGGACAACGACTGTGACGGGGTCGTCGACGGCCACGGCGATGCGCTGCTCGACTGCCGGCCAGCCTGCACGCCGAGGGCCGAGGTGTGCGACGGGCTCGACGACGACTGCGACGGCGACGTCTCCGACGAACCTTGCTCGATCGACGAGCAGCGGGCCTGCTACACGGGGCCGACGGCCACCAGGAACGTTGGCCAGTGCCATGACGGCGTGCAGGAGCAGGTCGGCGAGTTCCTAGGGCAGTGCGAGGAGGAGCGCAAGCCGACCTTCGAGATCTGCAACGGTCTCGACGACGACTGCGACGGCACGACCGACGAGGGGTACGTCGTCTCCTGTGGCATCGGCTCCTGCCGGGTGACCATGCCCGCCTGCGCTGGGGGCGATCCGCAGACCTGCACGCCTGGCACGCCGCGGGCGGAAACCTGCAACGGCCTCGACGACGACTGTGATGGCCTCATCGACGACGGTCCCAATGGCCCGGCGGTGTTCTACGCGGATCGCGACAGCGATGGCTTCGGCGACGCCGCGAACACGATGACGGCCTGCTCCGCCCCTGCTGGCTGGGTGAGCACGGGCACCGACTGCGACGACAGCGCGGCGGCGGTCCACCC
>JACRCT010000129.1 GCA_016218885.1 Deltaproteobacteria bacterium
GCCACCGGCCGCCTCGCGCGCCTGGTCGGTGTCGCGCACGTGCCCACCAAGCAGGCCCAGTCCTTCGGCTACAAGCAGCTGTTCGGCGACGCTCCCGCCACCGTCGTCTCCATCGGCAGCCACGGCTTCTCGGTGCTCGAGATGCGCGAGGGCGGCTTGGAGGTCATGCGCGAGAACAGCCGCTGCTCCCAGGGCACCGGCAACTTCCTGCGCCAGCTCGTCGAGCGCTTCGACCTGGACATCGAGCAGGCGAGCGCGCTCTGCGCCGACGTGGACGACCCCGCCCCGCTGTCGGGCCGCTGCCCGGTGATCCTCAAGACCGACATGACCCACCTCGCCAACAAGGGCGAGAGCCGGGCGCGCATCCTCGCCGGCCTGTTCGACGCCGTCTGCGAGAACGTGCAGGTCCTCATCAAGCCGCGCCTGTCCCCTCCCCGGCTCGTCCTGGTCGGCGGAGTCTCCCGCTCGCGACGCATCCGCGAGAACTTCCGCCGCTTCGCCCACAAGCACCAGATGCAGCTCGTCGAGACCGACTCCGACGACGCCCTCTACCTGGAGGCCCTGGGCAGCGCTGCCCTCGCCGCGGATCGTCCGGGGCGCGGTCCCACGCTCGATCGCCTGGTCGCGCCGCGCACCGACGCCAGCCTGGAGCGCGTCCCTTCGCTCGCCGCTTCACTCTCGCGCGTCAAGCGCATGCCACTGATCCCGGTGACCGCCGTCGACTCGCCTAGGGACGTGGTCCTGGGCTTCGACATCGGCTCCACCGGCTCCAAGGCGGTGGCCGTCGACCTGGCCACGCGCGAAGTGGTCTGGGAGGGCTACCTCAAGACCAACGGCAACCCGGTGGGCGCGGCCCAGGCGCTGATGCGCCAGTGGACCGAGAGCCCGGCTTGGTTCTGCCGCATCAAGGCCGTGGGCGCCACCGGCTCGGGCCGCGAGATCGTCGGCTCGCTCATGGCCACCTGCTACGGTCCCGACGCGGTCTACGTGCTCAACGAGATCGCCGCACACGCCGAGGGCGCGCTGCACTTCGAGCCGCGGGTGGACACCATCTTCGAGATCGGCGGGCAGGACGCGAAGTACATCCGCCTCTCTGACGGCCGCGTGGTGGACGCGGCGATGAACGAGGCCTGCAGCGCCGGCACCGGCTCCTTCATCGAGGAGCCGGGCCGCAAGTTCGCCGGCATCGAGAGCGTGGTGCAGCTGGGACAGAAAGCCCTGGCCGCCTCCTGTGGCGTCTCCCTGGGGCAGCACTGCTCGGTGTTCATGGCGGAGATCATCGATGACGCGGTCGCCGCGGGCACCGACCAGCGCTCGATCATCGCCGGCATCTACGACTCCATCGTCCAGAACTACCTCAACCGGGTGAAGGGCAGCAGGTCGGTGGGGCAGGTCATCTTCTGCCAGGGAATGCCCTTCGCCGCCGACGCGCTAGCCGCGGCGGTGGTGCGCCAGACCGGCTCCGAGGTCGTGGTCCCGCCCAACCCGGGCACCGTGGGGGCGCTCGGCATCGGTCTGTTGACCCTCAAGAACCTGAGCGCCGCCGACCGCCCGGCGCTGGACCCGGAGCGCTTCCTGGGCGCGAAGGTCGAGAGGAAGGACGTCTTCGTCTGCCAGTCGGCCAAGGGCTGCGGCGGAGCCGGGAACAAGTGCCGCATCGACCGCATCACCACCCTGGTGGGCGGTGATCGGCAGCGCTTCACCTGGGGCGGGGGCTGCTCGCTCTACGACAAGGGCACCCGCAAGCGGAAGCTGCCCGACCTCGCGCCGGACCCGTTCCGCGAGCGCGAGGAGATGGTGCATGCGCTCATCGAGCGGGTGAGCCAGCCCCGAGGCGGGCCGGTGGTGGCCATCACCGACGAGTTCTCCCTCAAGGGCCTCTTCCCCTTCTTCGCCACCTTCCTCAAGGAGCTCGGCTTCGACCTCAAGGTCCACACCGGAGCCGACCACCATGCCCTCAAGCGCGGCATCGAGGAGGCCAACGTCCCCTTCTGCGCCCCCATGCAGCAGTTCCACGGGCTGGTCAGCATCATGGCCGAGGAGAAGCCCGACTACCTGTTCCTGCCGATGATCCGCGAGTATCAACGAATCCAGGATGAGGAGCACGCGGTGGTCTGCCCGCTGGTGCAGGCCAGCCCGGACATGCTGCGCTGGGATCTGGGTCGCGAGCTCTCCACCAAGCTCGTGACCCCGCTGCTCGACATGGGCACCGGCAACCTCGACTCCGACCTGTTCCTCCAAGGCTGCCAGCGCATCGCCGCCGACTTCGGGATTCTCGACGACCGCTGGCGAACCGCCGTCCAGGCCGCGCGCGAGGAGCAGCTGCGCTTCGACGCGGCCTGCCTTGCCCTGGGAGAGCGGGCGCTGGCCTTCTGCGACGAGCACCACCTGGTGCCGGTGGTCGTGCTCGGCCGCGGCTACACCATCTTCAACACGGTCCTCAACTCCAACGTCCCTTCCATCCTGCGCGAGCAGGGCGCCATCGGCATCCCCGTCGACTGCTACCCGGTGGCCGACGACGCGCCCATCTTCAAGGGCATGTACTGGAGCTTTGGGCAGAAGAACCTACGCGCCGCGCACCAGATCCGGCGCACCCCAGGGACCTACTCGCTCTACTGCAGCAACTACTCCTGCGGCCCCGACAGCTTCACCCTGCACTTCTACAGCTACGTCATGGAGGGCAAGCCCTTCGCGATCATCGAGACCGACGGCCACTCCGGTGATGCCGGCACCAAGACCCGCGTCGAGGCCTTCCTACACTGCGTCCATGAGGACCGCACCGCCGCGGCCGCCGCCACTGCGCGCGCCCAGCCTCCGCGCGACTTCAAGAGGATCAGCGAGGAGACCGCGCTGCTCGACGACATTCGTGAGCGCGGCGAGACCATCATCATCCCGCGGATGGGACCCGGCGCCGAGACGGTGGCGGCAGCCCTGCGCGGCCTGGGCCTGAAGGCCGAGACCCTGCCCATGCCCGACCGGGAGACGATGCGCCTCGGTCGGCGGCATACCTCCGGCAAGGAGTGCGTGCCGATGACCATCACCCTGGGGAGCCTGCTGCAGCGGCTGGAGGCCGAGCCCGACAAGACCCGCAAGTTCGCCTTCGGCATGCCCACCGCCTACGGCCCCTGTCGCTTCGGCGTCTACAACCAGCTGCACAAGATCGTGCTCGACCGGCTCGACCTGCGCGATCGCGTTCGCCTGTGGTCGCCCAGCTTCCAGAGCTACTTCGCCGGCCTGCCTGACGGCTTCGCGGCGCTGGCGATGGTGGGCTTCATGGGCTCCGACCTGCTGCTCGAAGCGCTCTATGACACCCGCGTGGTGGAGAAGCGGCCCGGCCTGGCCCGCGAGATCTACGAGCACCACCACGCCGAGCTCATCGAGGCGATCGAGGAGGGCGGGCGCCACGACCTGTCCGCGGCCGAGGCGCTGCTGCAGGTGGCCAGCGGCCGGCTCTTCGGCGCCATGGACGTGCTGGCCCGCGCCGCCGACGCCTTCGCCGCCGCCAAGGAGGAGCGTGAGGTTCCTTCGGTCCTGATGGTGGGCGAGATCTACGTACGCTGCGACCCCTTCGCCAACGACTTCGTCGCCGACAAGCTGGCCCAAAAGGGCATCCGCGTGCGCTTCGCGCCCTTCAACGAGTGGATCGAGTACGCCGACTACATCAACTACCGAAACGGCGAGCGCAGCGGCATCGCCCCGCACCTGTCCAGCTTCACCCGCGCGGTGATCCAGTCCTTGGCCTACTCCGCCATGTCCGAACGGCTCGGCTGGCCCCGGCGCACCACGGTGAAAGACTCGCTGGCCGCCGCCAACCCCTACATGCGGGAGGAGTTCCAAGGTGAATCGGTGCTCACCCTGGGTGGCCCCATCCACGAGTGGAGAGAGGGCCTCA
Source organism: Deltaproteobacteria bacterium (assembly GCA_016218885.1). Taxonomy (GTDB): domain Bacteria; phylum Myxococcota; class Myxococcia; order Myxococcales; family UBA5297; genus JACRCT01. Next base: position 3,893 of record JACRCT010000129.1, read on the forward strand.
TCGACGGGGTGATCAGCGTGGGCCCCCTGGAGTGCATGCCCAACAAGATCTCCGAGTCGCAGTTCTTCCACGTCGCCGAGAACGAAGGGCTCCTGACCCTGACGCTCTCCCTCAACGGCGACCCGATCGCCCCCGAGGCCCTGGAGAACTTCGCCTTCGAGGTCAACGCCCGCTTCCAGAAGCGCCCTCGCCGCGAGCACGACCAGCGCGCTGCATCGTCCCATCCGCTGCAGGCCATCGGCGATGTCGGCTTCACCGCCGCGCGCCAGGCGATGCGGCTGGCCTCTTGGGCATTCCCCGGCGCCCCCCAGGGCCTGAAGATGCTCCGCCGTGTGGCGAGCGGCATCCGCGAGGAGACGGCGGACGCCGTCCAGCCACCCCCGACGCGCCGCGAGCAGCCCAAGCCCGAGGAGGCCTAGCGAAGCTGCGCCTCATGCTGACGAGTCGGATCGACGTGGGTTGCGGCGCAGCTTCGAGTTTTGAGTCCTGAGTCTCGGGTCGTGAGCTGTGGCCGAACGTCCAGGTGGGCCCGGGCAGGGAATCCCGAGCCCTGGGAGCCTAGTTCGCGGGGCAGTCCATCCACGCGAAGAGCTCGTCCCCCGCCTGCCCGTGAGTGTGGGCGAGCACCATGAAGCGCGTGCCATCGCTGGCCGCGGCGACCCCTACGACTTGCGCCGTCGCGTCGGAAGGGTGCATGAAGCCGGTAGACAGGGACGGAATGCCCCAGCCGTGGGAGTCCCAGGAGATCCGCACCGTGTTCACGATGGTGGTCGATCCGTTTTGCTGGAGCCAGGCCACGAGCCACGTGGAGTCGCCCAACGCTGCGAGCGCAGGAGCATTCACGTTGCCGGCGGCGGAGACTGCGGTGTAGTCCTCAGCCGCCAGGCGCTGGTCCAGGGCTCGACCGATGTAGACCCGGTCGGTCGCCCCCTCCTTGGCCACGAAAGCAACCGCCATCCCCGCGCCCGACGGGGAACGAGCACCCAGCAGAGACGCGGGTGACCAGGGGTGCAGGGTCCCCAAGCTCTGCTTGGTGACGTGGATCGCAGCGAGGCCATCGCCCCCCTCGTAGACGGCAAGGACGCTTTCCCCATCAAGGCGTGCGAGCGCGAGGTGCTGCGACGGGCTCGGCAACGAACGCGCGAACCCGGTCTTCTTGCGGCCGTTCAGGACCAGTGCCTTGAAGGTCGTGCCGCCGGTCCACACTGCGAAGGATTGGCCCAGGGTCGCTCCGCCAATGGCCGCGAGCTCGGACGGCGCGGGCGACATTGGCGTGACGATGGCTGAGCCGGCGGGAAGCCCATCCTGCAGCTCCTTGGCGAGCACTTCGTCGTCCTGCAGCCAGAACACGTGGCTCTCGGTCACCGCGAGGGGAAGCAGCGCGCCAGCGGCCACCTCTATCTTCCTTCCCGGCGTGTAGTCCGGCTCCGCGAGCATCAGAACTCGGTACGCGCTCTGCGCGGCCGCGGTTGCAAACCCCACGACGAAGCCCTTTCCGGGGATCCCCGCGATCGAGAGCGTAGTTGGCGTGGCGCCATCGAGAGGGATCCTCACCAGCGAGCCCGCCAGGTCCTCGTCGGTCTCGCCGTCA
>JACRCT010001133.1 GCA_016218885.1 Deltaproteobacteria bacterium
GCACACGGCGCTGGGCCTGGACGTGGCCATCAAGGAGCTCAAGGACATCTTCGGGTACTTCTCCTTCCTGCAACGCGGCGAGGTCATCAAGCGCCTCAAGCGGGAGATCTGCGCCCAGGCGCTCGTGCGCCACCCCTCGGTGGTGGCGGTGCTCGACCAGAACTGCGACGTGGCCCGCCCCTACTACGTCATCGAGCTGTGCACCGGCGGCAACCTGCGTGCCCGGCTCGACGCCGCCGGCGGCAAGGGCCTGCCTGCCGAGGAGGCCGTCCGCTACTTCCTTCAGCTGAGCTACGCTCTGCGCGCCGGCCATGCCACTGGCCTGACCCACGGCAACCTCAAGCCCGAGAACGTCCTCATCGACCACTTGGGCAACGTCAAGCTCTCCGACTTCGGCCTGAGCCGGGTCATCGAGGTGGACGCCAGCAAGGGCATGCCGCAGGTCTTCGTCGGCACCGGCGGGATGGGCTACATGAGCCCCGAGCAGCTGGCCCGCTCGACCAAGGACTTCGGTCCCGCCACCGACGTCTATGGGCTGGGCATCCTCTTCTACGAGATGCTGACCGGGCAGCTGCCTGGGCGTCGCTCGCCGCTGCCCTCGGCAGTCAACGCCAAGGCGCCCAGCAAGCTCGACCCGCTCTTCGACAAGATGACCCAGGATCGCCGAGAGGAGCGCTACCCCGATTTCGATTCGGTGCTGGGCGACTTCTACGCCGCCTTCGACGATGGCGACTGGCTCAAGAAGGGCGACCTGATTCTCTCCACCAACGGACAGCCTCCCAACGCCCAGGCCAAGTGAGCCGAGGGTGAAATGGGCTTCGCAGCACCTGCGCCCCGGAGAATGCGGCGAATCATCGACCCATGGCGAGCAGCGAAGACAAGATTCGTGATCGCAGGGCCAACGGCCGCATCCGCGTCAGCTTCCCGGCCGAGCTGCGCGATGTCTCCTACGTTTTTCGGGCGACGGTGGTGGATTTCTCCCCTGGCGGAATGCGCGTCCGGCTAGCGGGAGCCCCGCCGCAGGTCAACACCGACCTGGACATCGTGCTGCGGCCGGCCGGGGAAGCGCCCATCCAGGTCAAGGGGAGGCTGATGCACGAGCGCCGCGGCGAAGCGGGGGTCGCCTTCGCCGTTGGCGAGGTGGAGATCTTCGAGGTGACGCTCAACCTCCATGAGACGCTCGTGATGCGCGATCCCAAGCTCGCGATCCGGCTCAAGCAGCGTCCGGTCACTCTCCCCTACAGCCAGAAGCTGTGGCCGCTGCCGCTCGGCGCCGCCACCCTCACCGGGCCCGAGCACGCCGTCTACGACAAGATCGCCTCGAGCGGTACGGCGCTCTCCGAGCTCAAGAACGCGGTGGAGCCCGGGTGGTCGCGGGTCGCGTACGTTCCGTTCATGCTGCTGGAGCGGGGGCTCGTCTCGCTCGCCCAGCCGGCGGCGCTCGCCGACGAGGCGGCGCCAGGTCCCGTGGCGGGTCGGCAGCCCACGCTGCCTCGCCCCCCGGGCGGCTCACCGCCCTCTGCCTTGCCGAGCCTCAAGCCCAAGGGCGGCTGAGGTGGGCGGGAGGTCGAGGTGCTCGAGGTCCCGGCCTCGCTCAGGGAAGATTCTTGGCCTTCCGCCGATACTCATCGGGCTGGAAGAGACCTTTGCTGACGCATAGGTCGTGGACCGCGCGCAGGATGCGGGCGCTCTTCTCCTGCTGGTCTTGGGCGCTGCGAAGCCGCCCCAGGTCCTCGGGGGTCCAGGCGTGCCTTGGCGCATCGCCGCCGAGCAGGTCGTCGAGCACGTTGCCGGCCGTCGAGGACCTTCGTGGAGCCTGGGTGCCCAGGGCCTTCTCGGCGGTCTCGGCGCGCTGCCCCGCCTGCTCGATGATGTCCTTGATGCTCTTGACCAGGGTGTGCCCGGACATGTCGACGATCTTCCCGTCGTCATCGCCCGTGAGCTCGATGGGGGCGATCGCTCCGTAGGACACTCCGGGCGAAGCCTCGCTCTCCCCGAGGTAGCCGCGCTTGATCGCCGAGAGGATCTGGCGCTCGCTGGCCACCACCAGCTTGATGCGCACCCGGGTCTTGAGGGACAGCTCGTCCACCACCGGCACATCGGTGGGGTCGGCCATCGCCAGCCAGAGGGTCTTGCCCCCATCCTTGAGGGCGCAGGGGAAGACCGCGTGGGCACGGGCGAAGCTCATCTCCACCTTGTTCAGCGCCGCGACGTCGTGCTCGATCTGGTCGAGATCGACCTTGGGGAGCTTCATCCCTTCGGCGATGGCCTCGGTGACCTTGTCCTCGGGCGCGAAGCGCTTCTCGATCACGATGTCTGCGAGCCGGCCGCCCCATTGCTGCTGATGGGCGATCGCCGAGCGCAGCTGCAGGTCGTCGATGAGCTTGGCCCGGACGAGGATGTCGGCGATGCGCGAGGCCATAGGTCGGCGGCTCCTCTGCACTCCCAAGATGACGTCCGGGATAGGTATCCTGGGCGCTTCGAACGACGCCGCCCATTATAGGGGGCTCGTCCACGACCGCGAAAAAGGCGCCTCTTGAGATCACGCCGCTCCTCCAAGGGCTTCATCCTCGTGTTCAGCCTGGGGATGCTCTACCTGCTGCTTTCCCTGGATTGGCGAGGACGCCGGCCGGCGCCCCCTCCGCGGGTGGTGGAGCGCCACCTCGCCACGGGGACGGGGTGGTCGGCGGGCGCAGCGCGGGTGGACTTGACGCCGCCGCTGCCCACGCTCGTCGCCGGCTACCCGGCCCCGAGGCCGACCGCCACGCAGGCCGGCCCCTTGCTCGCCCGCGCGGTGGTCCTGAAGGCGGGCGAGTCGAGCATCGGCCTCGTCTCCCTCGAGGTCTTGGAGGTGCCCGCGGCTCTCGCCGAGCAGATTCGCGAGAGGGGACGCGGGCTCGGGCTCGTGGATGTCATCGTCTCGGCGACGCACTCCCACACCTCCTTCGGCGGCTATGACCAGCGGCTGATCGCCGAGATCGCCGCGACGGGCCGGCATGACCCTGTGCTGAAGGCTCATGTGGTGGCGCGCGCGGCCGAGGCGCTCCAGGGGGCGCAGCGCGCCCTCCAGCCAGCTCGGATGCGCCTCGCGCGTTCCGAGGTGGCTGGTGTCTCGGTCAACCGCCACCAGGAGGCCGGGGAGATCGACTCTCGGCTCACCGTCCTGGGGCTGGAGGGCCCCGCCGGGGAGCTCATCGCGCGAATCGTCGTCTTCGGCTCGCACGCCACCCTCGCGCCGAGGAAGGCGGAGCGCCTCGACGGCGACTGGCCGGGCCGCGCGATGTCCAAGCTCGAGGAGGGGGCCGGCGTGGGGATCCTCCTGCAGGGAGCGATGGGGGACACGACCTCGCGGCCTCCCGCGGGCGAGGGCGAGCCGGCGGAGCGAATGGGGGCGCGGATCGCGCAGTCCGCGAACGAGGCCCTCCTCGACGCGAGCGACCTGGCGCCGACGCTCGCCTATGCGGCGATCGAGTTCGGCTTGCCTCGCGCCGAGGCAGATCACGCCGTGCCGGGCTTCCTGCGCATGCCCGCCGCCAACGTGCTCCACGCGATGGCGGACCGCAAGGCACAGCTCTCGGTGCTGCGCTTGCCTGGGCTCGTGCTGGCGTTCCTGCCTGCCGAGCCGACCGCGGGCGCCGCGAGAGCACTGCGCGAGGGTGCGACGCCGCTGCTGGCGCCGGGCGAGCAGATGGCGTGGGTGTCGTTCGCCCAGGGCTACGTCGGCTACGTCGAGCCGGTCGAGGTCATGAAGCAGGGCGCCGGCGAGGCGAAGCGGGCGCTCTTCGGCCCGGAGCTCATCGAGAGGATCGCCGGGGCCCTCGCCAAAGGGCTCGAAGCCACCGCCGTTCACGAAGCTGCCCAGCCCGGCTCCTCGGGCGGCGCCGCGGTGCCCTGAGATCATGGCTGGAGGGCGTCGGTCTCCATCGCGGTGTGGTGCGTGTGGTCGACCGCGGGAAGCCAGACCCGGAAGACGCTCCCGCAGCCGGGCTCGCTCTCCACCGAGATCCGCCCTCCGTGGGCCTCGACGAGGCCGCGGGTGATGTAGAGCCCCAGACCCAGCCCGCTCCGCTTGTCGCGCGAGCGAACGCCGCGAAAGTAGCGATCGAAGAGCTTCGGTTGCTCCTCGGCAGGGATGCCTGCCCCGAAGTCGCGCACCGAGAGCAGGGCCTCGCCGCCGTCGGCCGTGACCGAGACCTCGATGGGCGCTTCCGGCTCCGAGTACTTGGCCGCGTTCTCGAGCAGGTTGGTCATCACCTGCTCCAATCGCACCGGGTCGGCGTAGACCAGCGGTGGCGAGTGGACGTCCAGGCGCACCGCCCGCCCCTCGAGGATGGAGCGCATCTGCTCGACGATGGCGCCGATGGCGACGGACAGGTCGACGACGCGTGGGCTGAGCGAGAGCCGCTGCGAGTCGAGGCGCGAGGCGTCGAGCAGGTCGCCGATGAGCCGGCTCAGCCGCTGGCCACTGCGCTGGATGGTCTGGATGGTGGTCACCGGCACCCATGCCGCCTCTCCGCTCGCGCGGCGCAGCAGCGCCTCCGCGTGCAGCAGCACGGCCTGGACGGGGGTGCGCATGTCGTTGGCCACGATGGCCGTGAACTCATCGCGCAGCCGCTCGAGCTCCTTGAGAGGGCTGATGTCCTGGTAGATGACGACCGCGCCGAGGAGCCGCTCGCTCTCCGAGAGCACGGGCGCGGCGCTCACCAAGGCCGGCAGGGCGCGCCGGCCGTGGCGCTGGATGAGGACCTCGAGGTTGATGATGGTTCGCCCGGCGAGCGCGGCCGTCGCCGGCAGCTCGCTGGAGGGGAGGGCGCAGCCGTCAGGCCGCAGCAAGTCGTAGCTGCGTTCCGGGTCGTCCGCCCGGGTGATCTTGCCGAGCATCCGTTCTGCCGCCGGGTTGCCGAAGATGTCGCCGTCCCCCTCGGGGAAGAAGGCGATTCCGTAGGGAGCCTTCTCGACGAGGGTCCGGAAGAGAGTCCGCTGCTCGCCGTCGCTTTGTCTCACCAGCTTGACGGTGAGGGCCGCCTGGACGCTGAAGCGCTCCAAGCTGCCGGCGTCCTCGGCCGTGAACTCGTCGGCCCCGATCTTGTCGGTGAGGTAGAAGTTGCCGAAGACCTGCCCATCTTCGAGCAGCGGGGCGCCGAGGAACGACTGCATGGGAGGGTGGTGGGCAGGAAAGCCGACCGATCGGGGATCGGCGCTGATGCGCGGGATGCGGATGGTGCGCCTCTCCGAGATGAGCGCCCCGAGCAGCCCCTTTCCCTCGGGCAGGTGGCCAATGCGGCCGGCCATCTCGGCAGGGATGCCGGAATAGATGAAGTCGCTCAGCCCCGTCCCTCGCCGGTTGAGCACCCCCAGCGCGCCATAGCGGGCCCCCGTCAAGTCGCAGGCGACCTCCACGATCAGCCTCAAGACCTCGTGCAGCGTCCGGTCTCCAATGCTGCCTGCCACGGAGCGGTTGAGCGCCCGCAGGAAGAGCTCGGCGTGCACCTCGCGGCTGACGTCATGGCTCTCGTCCAGGAGGATCGCCAGCTTGCGATCGGCGATGGTGCGGCAGAGCACTCGCAGGGAATAGGCCCGGCCGCTCTCTCGATCCCTCCACATCTGCAGCTCGTCGAGGGGCTCGCTGCGGCGCCAGCGAAGGCCGGCGGGCTCTGCCGGATACCCCGACGGCAGGATCACCTCGAAGCGGTCTTCCAGATGCTTGAGGTCGTGGGGCACGAAGCCCAGCACCTTCTCGACCTCGGAAGAGGCGTCCAGCTTTCCATCGGCATGGAGCAGGAAGGCGGGCCAGGGCAGGCCCGCAAGGTTGTGGCGGTCCATCACGCCTCCTATCGCGCTTCCCTCAAGCAACAAGCCTGAGCGTTCAACTTCGCCATGGGGCGTCAGCGCCCGCTGGAGGAGGCTGACCACCACCCGGCCGATCTCTCCAGCCACAAGCAAGGCCTCGATGCAGTCGGCGGCCACGAGAGCCGGAGGGTGTCCCATGCTCCGCGATGGCCCCCGCGCCGAACTTGCCCCACGTGGAGCAAGTCGATTCGGGGCGTCCCGTACTTCCCCTCATGGCGATCATCGGAGATGTTGACGCCTGCACCTGCTCACGCCCGGGCTACGGCCAACCAGGGAAGGACGCCATGTCCACCGCCACCCGCCGCACCATCGACGTGGACCAACGGCTGCCGGTCCTGCAGACCCTCCCCTTGTCACTGCAGCACCTCTTCGCCATGTTCGGCGCCACGGTGCTGGTGCCCATCCTCACCGGGTTCGACCCCTCGGTGGCGCTCTTCTCCGGCGGCGTGGGCACGCTGCTCTACATCGCGGTCACCAAGGGGAGGATCCCCGCCTACCTGGGCTCCTCGTTCGCGGTCATCTCCGGCCTGGTGGTGGTGAACAAGGAGTGGCACGACCCGCACGCCGCCATGACCGGAGCGCTCGCGCTGGGCCTGGTTTACGTCGTCGTCTCCGTGCTCATCGGCCGCATCGGCATCGGCTGGCTCGACCGCATCTTTCCGCCGGTGGTCATCGGCTCGGTGGTCATCGTCATCGGCCTGGGCCTGGCGGGCGTCGCCGTGCAGATGGCCGGCTTGTCGGCGAACCCGCGCATCCCCGTCGGCCTGGAGACAAGGTGGCTTCTGACCGCGGCCTTCACCGTGGCCGTGGTGGTCATCGGCTCCTGCCGCTTCAAGGGGTTCTTGGGCGTCATCCCGGTGCTCGTCGGCATCGTCTGCGGCTACCTATGCGGGCTCGCCATGGGCCTGGTGGACTTCGGCAAGGTCGAGCAGGCCGCGTGGCTCGACCTCCCGCGCTTCGTGACCCCGGCCTTCAGCGAGAAGGGCCTGCAGGCGGCGGTGCTCATCGCGCCCATCGCCCTGGTGCTCATCACCGAGCACATCGGGCACCTCCTGGTGACCAACAAGATCGTCGACCGCGACTTCACCCGGGACCCCGGCCTGCACCGCTCGCTCCTGGGGGACGGGCTGGCCTGCGTCTTCGCTTCGCTGGTGGGTGCGCCGCCGGCCACGACCTACGGCGAGAACATCGGCGTCATGGCCATCACCCGCGTCTTCTCGGTGTGGGTCCTGGGCGGCGCGGCCCTCATCGCCATCGCGCTCTCCTTCATCCAGAAGCTGGGCGCGCTCCTCCAGACCATCCCCGAGGCGGTGATGGGCGGCGTCTCCATCGCGCTGTTCGGGGTCATCGCCGCGGCGGGCATTCGGCTCTTCGTGGAGGCCAAGGTCGACTTCTCC